>JAHIKR010000331.1 GCA_018897415.1 Pseudomonadota bacterium | reverse complement strand
GTGGGAGATTCGCCGAAATTTTTTAATAAACTATAAAGGAGAAGTGCGTCCAGAAATTAGCCGCTTTTCTATCTTATTGATTTAATTAGTTTATTAAAAACGTACACTTTATGCTTGACAGAAGGATTATAGGATGTCCCGAAACTCCGAACGTCCCGAAACTCCGAAACTCGACTTATTGACCATAAGATCCTGCCCGGCCTATGATAACGTCATATAACAGACCAGTTCAAGATCTTCCGGTGCGTATGATTTGATCTCAGGTTCCTTTTCTTCCTCGGATTCACTTATGGAGTCAAATTGTTCGGCAAAGGTCTTAAGTGATTTCTGGAGAGCGGCATAATCTTTCTGTTTGTTGAAGATATCCCTAATTCCCTTAAGATCTTTTATAAAAGCGAGCGTCATGGGAAGATTCAGTATCTTGATGACTTCATAGGCAAGGGATTTATCGGCCTTTCTTTGTGTTACTCCATCACGCAGTATCGCAATCAGGTCGGTCTGAACCTTGTCCAGTTTTCTTGGGGCCATCATTGTGGCCCGCTTGGCCATAGTCTCTTCTGATATTGATTTCTTTATCTTTTCCCTGAGTGCATATATGTCAATGTCTGCCTCTATCCTGGGAGTATGCGGCTGACAGTAAATTCGCTTAAAGATATCGAGACGGTTGTCCAGAATGCGGTTGTAGCCCACATCATAAAAACGCCAGAAGTGGTTGTCTTCGGCCCTGTAATAAAAGAACACACCTGAACTTACAGACCCTTTTTCTTTTCCACTGTGAATGCCGTATGGAATAGTATCGATTTGAGAAGCAGAATAGGTTTTCAAAAACTGGGCTAACTGCTGCTTCATAAACTCGTTTCCGGCCAGCTCGCTCAATACCTCCAGCTCATTGATAACGGAATGGTCTTCCGCGGCAATCCGATCCAGTGTATTAAAGGTTTTGGGATCAGCCACCTCTCCCATCACACTGCTGTCCAGACCTATGTTTTCATTGATCCGACTTAATTTCTGTTGCAGCTTCTTGACCAGCTTCAGCAATTTTTCCAGTCCATCTTCCGGAAAAAAATTAAAGATATTCACTCTGTCAAAAGGGGTTCCGATCCGGTCAATGCGGCCCGCTCTCTGAACCATACGGGTAGGATTCCAGTGAAGATCATAATTGATTACGGTGTCGGTATCCTGCAGGTTCTGACCTTCGCTCAGTACGTCAGTGCTGACAAGAAGATTAATTTCTTTGTCCGTTCCGGTCAATTCATCCCTGTTGTTAGCCCGTGGAGCAAACCTCTCAATCAAGGTCTGTCTTGCTTTTGTGGGCACATCGCTGTCTATGATACGGGTATGACGGCTGATGCGCTCCTTAATATTTTCATTTTCGCGGAGATATTTGTAAATATAGCGAGCCGTGTCTTTAAAATATGAGAACAGGAGCACCTTTTTCCCTGCAAGCTGTGTTGTTAAAACGCGGATGAGCTGCTTTAGCTTGTCATCTTCTTCTGTGCCAATCGGTTCGACCGCCGTATTAATCTGATTCAACCTCTCCACATCATTTTCGATATCCGTCCTGACGCGTTGGATGTCATAGTCATCTATAGCAACGGTTGGAAGACCAGCAATAACAGCCTCGATTTCTGCGGTCTCGTCTGCCTCAAAGGCCAAAAGTTTTCGGTATTCGCTGCTGTCAAGTAGCCGCCCCTGCTCAAGCTGCGAAAGGTAAGCCTGCTGAAAACCGAGTTGACGGTTAATGCTGATACGAAAGGCATGAATGCTGCTTTCAAAGCGTTTTAAAAACATGGTCTTAATCAGGCCGATAATGGCCTGGTTGCGCATATCGTCTAATTCGTCTTTTCTGGTTTTGTCTTTTCTGTATTGTTCAAGATTATAGGCAGCAAGTTTCAGGTTATCGATTTCGCCTACAATCTGATCATAAATGTCATTATAGGTCGATTCCAGATCGTACCGGATAGTGTGCAGGGTTCTTTCCGGAAACTTGATCAATTTGCCATCTATGGTGGCTTCAGGATAGTTTTCTTTTATATAGTGCCTGGTCCTCCGTATGACCACTTCTTCCAATAAATTAAAAAGGTTGTTCAGCCCTTTTTCAGCCTTGACAAAGTATTGGCGGAGATTTCCTATACCAGCGCTTCGAAAGTAATAATCATCCCCCCGGGTAATCAGATTTATCTGGTGATAAAGATCAAGAAGATTATTATTGATGGGAGTGGCAGTCATGAGAGCAACTTTCTTGCGAGAGCCTGCACCAATAATACGCTCAAGATTTTTGTAGCGGGTAATGACTGTATTTCGGAAATGATGTGATTCATCCACAAGGATAATTTCTACGTCCTTGTATTTCTCAACAGGAAAATCCTGCTGCCCAAGTTCTTCCTGGGAGCGTATATCAGCCTGGATGTTGGCATCATATAAAGCAGTCTGCCACATATCGCGCAGTTGAGCCGGACAGATCACCATAGCGCGTTTTCGCTGGTAATAGGCATAATGTTCCAATATTTTCTTGCCGAGGTAGGTCTTGCCCAGCCCCACAGAATCACAGATAATCACACCGTCGTATTTATCCATGATTTTTAATGCCTTAATATACCCTTCTTCCTGGAATTCGGTCAGCTCAACCCTGGAGCTGGTAAAAAGATCGACCCCTTCGGCGTCGAGATCATCTTTGAAATACTCGTAAAGCGCCTTGATATAGACCCAGTAGGGTTCCCATGGATAGTCTCCGTGTTTTGACTTTCTCAAAAGATCAATAAGTTTTTCCTTGTAATCTTCAGCCTTGTTCCAGAAACGGTCAAACCATTCCCTGTAAGCACTGGCAATAATTCCGCTTTTTTGTACCGCGTTCAGCTCAGAATTCTTGGTCAGACCTGCCCGGGTAAAATTGCTGGAACCGACAATCACGGTATCGTCAAAGATATAAGCCTTGCCGTGAAAAAAAGTTTTGGTATAGAGGCGCACTTCTACTTCATGCCGGTACAAAAATGCCACCAGGTTATCTACGAGAGTTTTATTCTCAAGACTCAGGTTTTCCCCGGCCAGATCCTGATGAATAGCTGTATGGATATCTATAAGTTGTGTTGGGCGTCCGGTCCTGGTAGGGAGTCCCCGCGTGGAGGGTTCACGGCCTAAGAGGAAACGAAATCTGGAGATACCATCGAGTTTTTCACGCACCAGTGCATATCCCCCGATGTTAAAAAAACCGCTGGCAAAATCAGCGGATTTTCGGGTTTCCAAAAGCTCATTTAACACATCAAAAAGCTGATACTCGGAATTGTCAATAATATCTGGAACCGACATATTCGAGACCTTTATTAAAATTGATAGTCCTTATTGTTTAATAATCGGACAGTTGTTTATCAATTGTCTGAAATATTTCTTTAATTGCTTTGTCAACGCTTTTCAGCCAATCCTCCACATCCTCTCCATTAAATCGAAAGTAATCTCCATAGTCCCCCTTTTCACGTCTATCAAAAAGGGTGTTGTATAGCCGCCCAGTTTCTTTAGAAAGCTTGCCGGTTTTTATCCAATTCTTATTCAGAAAAGCCCGTGCCGCAGTATGTTTGCTCGGATGTATCCCTTCGGTTGCCAAAAGCGCTATTACCGCATAAAAGCAAGAATAGTAAAGCCTGTTCACCGCATCATTATAGTGGCCTTTCTCATACATCAATCCTGCGGCAGATAATGCCTCTTTTGCCCGATCCATACGGTATCGAATCAGGGTTATCTCAGCATCGTTCATATTCGAATCCCCTCCGTTCTCACATTATTGAAAAGAGGCATAACCTGTCCCAATGGGCTTTGAAAGAAACTCTTTTCGTAAATATGAACACTTAGAATTACATCAGATTCATACTCCAGATCATAAAGAGCAAAACTGATTTTGTCTTCCAGCTCTCGTGTGAGCGCTCGATCTACCAAAATAAAGATATCGTAATCAGAATCCGGCACCGCCTCTCCTCTCGCACGCGATCCATATAGGAAGACTTCCGCATCAGGTTCTATGCCGAGCACAATATTGCGGCATCTTTCTAAAAGCTTTTTTTCTGATGTTCCATGTGGCCATTCCGAAAGCCTTTTCATTTCATTATCTCCTCTGAATAAACCGGATGGCTTCTTCAAAGCCTTCCATCACGTTTTGAGCTATTATCACTTTATCTTGAAATTTATTCTTAATTATTTCCAAATCGCTAATAACCCACTTTTTACGGAATAAAATATTTTCTAAAATTATTTTTATAATAATTGGAATATTGACTATCGCATACTTTTTATTAACCCCTTTTGGGTCAGAAAGATCAACAACACCTCCAGCAAACCATGCCCACGCTCTTCTAACCCATAAACTAATGTGGTTCGGGGGAGGCATAAGATATATGATTTTATCATATTGTTCAGGCTTTCTTTCCAGCCCGTGGACATCCTCGACCAATACAACGTTATTGTTTGATTCCGGTATATCTCCATGCCCATAATAATCCATGTCAATCTGGATTATTTTCTCTGAAAAATGCCTTGCTATTTTTTCCCTTAAGGTACTCTTTCCGATATTTCCGATCCCTGTGATCAGGACTTTCATAGCCAGAACTATTGGTTAAATCTCATTAAATTTTTCTAAGTTTGCATTGATATAACTATTAAAATCGTATTTTGCTTTGCTGTTATACTGAGATGTGCCCTTCCGATCTTTTATGAGACCGTGAATTTCTTTCTGCGCTGTTTCAATATCATCTAATGTTAAAGTAATAATCTGATCGCTTGACACAATTTCTATGTATCTCTTATGTTCCCCTATGTCCATTGCCTTGTCTGTTATTAATGCCACACCCGAACAAAGAGCTTCACCCACGATATTGGAATAATCTCTTATTGGATTATCTTGAACAAAATAGAGGAGATAATCAATATTGTTTAATAAATTCGGCATGCTTGCCGGATGGACAAATTTTCTAAATTCATAACTTTTTAATCCGCTGCTCTCAACAAATCTTGAAAAGTCCTTGAAGCCTTTACCTTGACCCACAAAAAGCAATTTATGTTCTTCTTTGATTCCAGAAAAAATACTAACTATTTTATCTAAGCTCTTATATTTCCAATAATAGTTGATTTTTCCAATATAGGCAAAAGTGGGTATCTCACGCGAAATGAAGTAAGGCTTAAAGAACCTTTCGTCAGGGATGTATCTTGGAAGCACCAAAACATTTGAGTTTATATTTTCAAAAAGCCCTCTATTTTTTTCATCAGTAATTATTGCTGTTGCATCTTGGATGACATTTCTTAAAAGATGCCTGAAGACCCCATCCTTTACGAATTTTTTTATATCACTGCCCCCATGTCTCACTATATAGGGAATCCCCTTGATCTTTGATGCTAAATAACCAACAATCCCATAGGGGATTAAATAGTGGGTATCAATAAGATCAATATGGTATTCATTGATTACTTCTAAGGTCTTATCCAACAACCTTGATATGTAAAGCTCTGAATAGGGAATATGCCAGGGGATATCGGGATCGACAAAATGAATAATCAGGTTTGAAGGTATCTCTGGAGGGGAATCATCAATGAAATATTCTTTTTCAACGCAGTTTCCATTGGTAATTACATGGGTTTCAATACCTTTTTCAGCAAGACCCTGTGCCAACCAGTAGGTTTTGGCAGAAATTCCCCCCTGGATGGGAGGATATTTGCTGATTATACATACCTTCATTTATGCGACCTTTATAAAATTCATATAATGAAAAATCGGATTCGAATTTACCCCGTTTATGAATAATAAAATAATAAAAAAGATCAAACATCATAACATCTAAAGCAGTTTTAAAATATTGTTTAAAGGGATGTCGGTTAATTATCTCGTCTGGGATGAAGCTGTGTAATATACTTCTGATTTGAGGCGTTATATGCTCCAAAGCGGCCGGCATCCCATATTTTTTCCGGTTTACAATATCGGCCAAGTTATATTTTTTAAGATAAGGTAAAGCCGCGTCTTTTAGAATCATTTTAGTCATTGATTTATTGGGCACTTTAAAATCAATAGGAAGAGACAGGGCGAATTCAGCTATATCATCATAAAGATAGGGAGGTCTTGTTTCAAATCCAAAAGAGGAACAGGACCTGTCCACACTCCAGAGATGATAGTTCGACAGGCCGGATTTCATCAGGATGTCAAATAAATTCTTTCGGTAAACTCTTTCATCTTCAGGGTAGGGGAAGATGTTCTCAACAAGTTCCCTTGCTTTAGATTGGGTTGGAAGCAAAGATGCCCTTTCCCTGATTCGGTCGGAAAACCCCAGGGGATGGGTGTAAATCCAGTAATATCCACCAAACAATTCATCAGCCCCTTCCCCAGTAAAAGCCACTTTATGGTGTCTTGAAATATACTTTGAAAGAATCTGAAATGCTGTGCCGCCCTGAATATCGAATACTCCGCCGGCAATGAGATTTTCATAGTGGTATATGAAACTTGGCAATTCATTCAGGTAATCAGAGGGAGTAACGAAAAGTTCGTGGTGATCAGAGCCGATAGCTTTAGCGACTTTTCTGGCATAATTGAAATCCTGGGCATCCTCCGAGTCATAAAGGGTATAGGTATGGACAGGACCTTCCAAAATCTCTCTGGATAAAACAGCCATTAAAGTAGAATCTACCCCGCCCGATAAATAGATGCCCTTTTCAGAATTCCCATGCTTATGAAGCAGTTCAAAAGTCTTGAGCAAAGTGGTTGTTAGTTGGCTAACCGATTCTTCATAGTCGATATTTCCATTATTCAGATAAAAGGAAGCCGGCATCTGATAATATCTTTGCTTTGAAATGCTGTTTCCATCAAACGCTATCAAAGAGCCCGGAGGAACCTGATAAATTTCTTTTAAGAGTGTTCGCTTCTCAGAAAAAATATAGCCAAAGACCATTGATTCTTCTAATGATTCCCGATCCAGTTCCGCTGGTACCCCAGGATACTGCAATAATGACTTGATTTCTGAGCCAAAGATAAGCTTATTTTTTACTTGATGATAGTAAAGCGGCTTGATCCCAAATTTATCCCTGGCGAGCAAAATCTGATCTTGATCTATTATTGCAATTGCAAACATCCCTTTCAGATGTTTTGCAAAATCGTTTTTGTATTTTTTGTAAAGAGGGATAATGATTTCCGAATCGGTATTGGAACTGAAGATATATCCATCTTTTGTTAGATCCCTTTTGATCTCTTGGTAGTTATAAATTTCTCCGTTAAATAACAAAGCAATCTTATTTTCACCATCTACCAAAGGGAGGATGTCATCCTTATTGCTTACAATATTTAACCAGCATTCTCCCAGAGAATGGTTTCCAAACAACATTGTCGCAAAAAAGTCCGGCCCCCGATGACGGATAGATTCAAGCATGTCGGTTACTGCGCTTAAGTTCTTTTCGTTATATATTCCACAAATTCCGCACATCAGTCTGACTCTTTCGATAAATATTTTAAAGCCTCCACCAGCCCCCAGTAGGCATAGGCTGAGCCTTCTTCAATATAGTGATATGGCCAAAGACCATTGGACAACTGATTCTCAGCCAGCCAGTTGACCGTTTTTTCTATTACCGCCTTTTTTACAAGTTCGCGATAAGAAAGCAGACCAAGCAGTACAATGCCGGTTGACCAGGGATCACTTCCAATGGGATGGTCCTTCCAAGGCCCAAACCCGCCGTCATCATTTTGTTCAGCATGCAGGAAAGAGTAAGTTTCCTCAATCAACGGGCATTCATCAATGGCTACCCTTGACGCGGACAATCCTAACAAGAAAAAGGCCCCCTTGTAAGTGAGTTTGGTATTACTCTGAAAGTCCTTTCTCCATTCTTTCTTCAACCAGTTTATCGCCTTTTGGTCGGAAAGTTCAGGAAGCAAATATAGAAGGAGACCTGTAACAGGGATTCGGGAAATGTCACGGTTTGTTTTTCCCCAGCCTCCATCCGAATACCTCTGACTATGTAACCATCGCAGGCCTTTTTTGTAGTCCTCCTGCTGGCGACATCCGAGGCATTTCAGGAAGGCCAGGCACCATATTGTTTCTTCAGCATCGATCCAACCACCATCCTTTTGCTGAACTCCAAGAATGCTGTTAGCAGATTTTGCAATAACAGGATTATTCCGATGGCCCCCAGTCAGCAGCAAGCAGGTTCCTATACGTGCAATTCTGAGCGCGTCAAGGTTTTTATCTAAGCCGCTTTCTAACTGCTTAGTCAGGGAAGGGACCGTCTTATTTGATAAGAGGTTTTCGTAACTCATTTATATCTAATTCCAGTTCATTGATTTTGGGTAAAATGCTTTCCACCTTTAATTGGTTGTAATGTTCTTTGCAAAGATAGACTATTGCACTATCTTTGTCTGTTTCTACCGCTTTTATATCCTTCGGTTCCCATCCCGAATTACATACTTTGCATACTACTTTAATCGGTGCTTCATCCTCTTTATCATTATCCAAAATAACGGTTAATCCTATATCCTCAGGCAAAACAGATACATAATCCTCCGCCTTTTTATTCTCCGGCAAATCGGGTTCATTTGATTCTTCCGTTAATTTCTTCGCCAAGTCTTCCCTTAATGTTTCCTCCAGCTTTTCTGCCAAATCAATTCGTAAGCCGCCTTTCATCTCTTCGCACAGTTCCGATACAATGAAGAGCTTATTTTCTCTTTTACTTTGCATTACAATATCTTTTGCCAACCAATAGAGACCGGGCAAATAGAGATGGTTTTCTGTAATCAGAATTTTTTCCATAAAATTTCGATGATCATTTTTGCTGTTACACGTGGCTAGATCAGAGAGCATAATCCCGCCCTCCTTGAAAATATCGACAACTCCGCCAATGTTCATGCAAAGTACAGGGCATCCGCGATTATCAATTTTGTATTCTTCCTCAATATTTGGGTACCACTGAGTATCACCGGTAAAGCCTATTAAAGGCTTAAACTTTTTATTTTTTATAATGTAGCCGACAGAATCGTGATCTGTTAAATCATCATGAAGGGCCTTTACGACTTTCAACCTAAACTCTTCAAGAAAATCCTTTTCCCCGTATTCCTTTCCACATTTCACCTTGATTATATCTCGAAATGACTTAATACTTTCATGGCCTATCTGTTTCTCGTATTTGTAATAACACCCCTCCGTCATAAACAGTACGAGTTTTGTATTTTTCCACTGTTTTTTGAATACTCTCTTTCCTCGTTTATTCATTTCGTGGACTAAGGTTATAATTGACATTAAGTCGCTGGAATGATCACGGTGGCTATGAGTCAATAATATTGCGTTAATATCCCTTATGCTGAAACCTTCATCAAAAAAGTTTTCTAAAAAATTAAATCCTGGATCAACGACTATACCTTCCTCAATCTCACCTTTATCGTTCGTTTTGTAAACAAAATAACCCCCGCCTTTTTCTCCAACTTCGGAACCACTGGAAAGCGCCGGTGTAAATGATTGCCATCGCCTAAGGACAGTTAACCCATAACAATTCTGTAAAGATGGCCTGCAAGACTTATAGATTAAATGATCATTAAATGCTTCTGTATTGAATCGCAATTTCTTATGGTAAAAATCGCAATTCAACCTTCTTTTAATGAAATCCCTTAGATCATCAAGCTTGTCTTCTTCAGGGAAAATGTTTTCACGCGTTTCCTTGATTTCTTTTTCGAACTTTTTCTTCAAATCATTTTTATTACATAAGTCTACATAATATCTTAGTTGTTTTATTAATTTGATTTTCCCCTGCTCAGACCATTTCTTTTGAAAATTCTTATTGTCGATATCACCTTTAATACTCTTCACGAGTTTGATTTGGTAACCCAAGTATTTAGCCATTTGGGGTTTTTTTTCATAATGTCCTAAAAGCTTGTCCTGACATTTTAAGAATTTTTCAGTCAACTCTTTCTTTCTTTGGATCCATCCTCGCCGCACCAAGTCATCTAGTATTTTTTTATAGTATTTTTGGAATTCTTTAGGTCGGTTCTTTGGTTTGCTTCGTGTTTTGTCTTTGTAAATTATTTGCTCAGAAAATTCACTGTTTTGTTTTTCAAGAAGAAACAGGACATTGTCTAAAAGAATTATGGCAAAATCGGACCAATCAGAAGATTGCTGATTTTTGAGATGATCTATACATAAATCAAAAGATTTAATGCATGATTCTTGCCTGTTATGAATTTCCTGACTAGCCATAGCATTTTCAAGCCAGAATATTGCCTTAGCTGTATCCAGTTTATTCTTTATATTTGGGTGTTTGTCTAGAGGAGGGATAAATTCGCTTAATTTTTCAAGTGGCTCTATGCTGTCTTCGGAATGAACCTTAAACGCATTAAGCCACTCGTATTCTCCGGCACCATACATGAGGTCTGCTGTGAAATAACCACTGTCAATCTTTGCGAGGCTTAATTGTATCGTAAGTTGTGATTTATGATAGTTTTTTATTCTTAAATCAAGCTCGTCACCATTTTTCAATGTTACGGGCGTATCTTTAATTTTGCCTAAGGCCTCCTCGATGGTTTCCTCACGATTACGGCTTGAGTTTTGATCAGAAAAAGCTTCCACTGTCAGATTCTGCGTGGGAATATAAATAAGCCAAAAAAATATATCAAATAAGTTTTTATAGGATTTGTATTCATTGCTGAAGTTAGTTCGTAAAGTATTTTCTGAATTTTCATTGTTGAATGGTTTTAGGATTTGTCTGAAAGTTTCTATCGCCATCTCTGAGGTGCCTTCCATTGTGCGATCATGAAGGAAGGCAAGACCGATATTATATAACGCGTACAATTCATACGGATGTTTGATACTCTTTTCGTTGCCTTTTTTTAGATGCCACTTCTGATTTAATCCCCTTAATTCATCAAGAACTATGTCCGCATATCCTTTGGCAAGATTACCTGCACTGGATGCACTGATTTCATTCAGAAAAATAAGGCGAAGAATATTTGTATTTGCGTCATCTGATCTTTTTCTTATTATTTTAATCAGTGTTTCTGTAAGCTCTTCAAATAACTTTTCTGTTTTTTCTGTTTTTATGCCTTTTTTGTTTTCAGCCAATAATCGTCTAATGTATTTGGAGGTTATAATGATCGAAAAATATTCATAATATTTACTATGGAAAGGCCTTGTAACTATAGCTTCAATTCCTTTGGCCACCTCTTCCTTGGTCGGATTATCTATCTGTTGTATAAAAATGGAATATTTTTTAAATTTCTGGAAGATTTGTTCAAATACTATGTTATCAAATTCATCATACTCTTCGCAGTCTATAAGGATATCCAGAAGCAAACATGTTTTTTCTAATTTCTGAAACTCATCATTGGACAAGTCTGGTTTCATCTCCGGCATCCTCCTCCAGTCTTCTGGTTATAATACCAATATGCTTTTCATTAAACTCGAAACCTACCGCGTCCATATCATGCTCTGTTGCAGCGATTATGTCCGTTCCTGAACCGGCGAAAAGGCTGAGAAGGCGACCGCCCGGACGGTGGGTGGCGTTTAAAAGATACCTGGTGACATTTAAGGGTTTTGCCCCGTCTTTAAAGGAACTGGATTCAATTTTTATGATGGGATGTGGCAGCACATCTGGCGCATTTACTCCATGAAAGATAAAGCCATCAGCTTCCTTTGTATAGTACAGAATTGCTTCATGAGAACGACGGAAATTGGTCCCTCTATCAAAATCAAAATGATTTTCGTAGGCCCAGGTGATCCATCGTCTAAAGTAAACAGGATATTCCTCATCAAGGACTGATTTTATTATGCTGGCGCCTTCTGGATAATTGAAGATGAACAGGGAACCGGTTTTTTTTAAGTGCTTCAGGCAGGCATCAAAGAGGTTTTGGTAATACCGGCGAAACCGCTTACAGCCCTCTTTGGTATTCAAATCAAAATCATCCCACTTGCATTCAGGTTCCAAAATGCCGTAAGGGCCGTCGCATATAATGATGTCGAAGGGTTCCAGATTGAGATTTTTCAGATTAAGATTGTTTTCAGGGTACAGCCATACGTTGCAAGTTCTATGATTACCGTGAATTTGAAAATTCAGGTTTGTCATTGTGCCTCATGATTTTACGTAAAAAAGATTTGATGATCATCTACAGCCATGACAGCCTGAACACTGCCGACAAACGATCTTTTTATTTGAGTCGTTGATGATCTCAATTGGAAAATTCATGGTTTTTTCTTTTTTTAAGGTTGGTTTTTCATAATCTTTCTTCTTATCTTTTTTCATCTTTTTCCCTCCTCTTGATAATTCCTTCAGTCAAAAAACCATTCATTATTTCTCTAAAATCATCTTTACCCTGATTTTCATCCACATCAAAGTTTCCCAGAAAATTCTTAAAAATATTATTTGCAGGTAAATTCTCAGCTATCTGTTCCAATATCCAATAAGATGTCTCATTGAGAGTATAATGTTCACCTGTATCAATATTAAAAACCCAGTATTTTCCCAGCTCACTTATCTTTTGCAGGAAGATATTTTCAGACAAAAGAAAAGTATCGCTCTGGCTTATTTCCAACATTGAGGATCCTCAGCAAGGTAATCGCCGGTTAAAGCATAGGCCATTGCGCGACATCCACGGCATGCCGGTATAAGGTCGCAGTCAGCGCATTTCCCCTTAATGTTTTTTGTATTTCTGATATCCCATAGTACGGGAGACATATACCATACCTTATAAAAGCTGTCTGTAAGCGCATTGCCAATCGGAATAGGTAGACGCCGACACGGGTAAATGGTGCCGTCATGCATGATAGTCAAAGCATTATTCCCTGCTGAGCACAAAGCTCCCACAGTGGGATCATTGCCATTGAGCTGGGCAAACAGGGGGCGGTATAATAAAATTCTGATCTTATCCTCTTTCATTGCCAGAGAATAAATTCTTTGAAATACTTCTCTTACTTCAGCCGGCGTAAGAAATTCATCTTTTAGATTGGTTCCAACTCCCTCTGGAATAAATCGCTCAGCAGAAAAGGTGTCAACTCTTTCTTCTTTAAGGATCTTGATGAGGCTTTCAACCTCATTTTTATTAAGGTGACTGATGGTCATCATCACAGCCACTTGAAAGCCATTTTCTTTCAACAGCCTGATTGACGATAAAGTCTTCTCAAAACTGCCATTGCCCCTGATCGAGTCATTCAGTTTCTGATTTGCCGCCTCCAAAGAGAGTTGAACCCGCCTGAGTTTTTCAAGCTCTTTTAGTTCATTCAGGCTGCTTTGATCAAGCAACGATCCATTGGTTAAGATGTCAAAATGGTGGATGGTTTCTATGGAGTCTATATGACGCAAAAGAGGGAAAAGCTTGTCTCTGACAATAAAAGGCTCTCCCCCTGTAATAGATAGGGTGCCTTTTTTATTCCATGTTTTTAAGGTGGAATCTATTTTGTCAGCAATGGAGATTAATTTGCTTAGGCTTAATTCGTCATCTGAAGTATAATTGGCATGGTAACAGTGTTTACACCGAAGATTGCATTGTTCCGTGATGTGCCACTGGAAATAAAATTCATTCTCCACATTTAATTCATCAGACAAGCTATTCATCTTGGTTACGAGAACCCATTTATGATTAAATTTTGAACAGTTTGGATATTTTTTATATAAAATTTTAAATTAGCATTTTTTGAATAAAATTTAAATAATTATTTGCTAAGCAAGTTAACTATATAATATTACACAAATATATCACATATTTTTTACGAAAAAATTTAAAATATCTTATTTATTAAACCGATCTTGCTCTATCAAGCCTTGTTCTTACCAATTCCACCACTGCCTCATAGGTCGCATCCCGCTCGCCCTTGGTGAGGCCGAGGATGTCAAAAACGATACTGTCTATGACATAAGTAGGTTGAGCTTCCAGCAAGTCAACAACATTATATAAAGGGATCATTGATATTTGCTTCAGGGCTTGGCTCGCTGCCTTCAAACTATCTGTGCTAACACGATTTGGATTTATGAATAAGAGTTGCTGAATATCTATACCATCTGTTTTGATTGGCCCACTTCCACCCCCATATTGCCTTCCAAACATTTCTTTGAACAAGATACCAAGCACTGAAAATGCATACAATCCGATAAAGTCTTCTTGTTCAGGAGAGGATAATATCTCAAAAAAATTGTGATCTAATTCCACGGCATATGGATTATAATGCACTGAATGTCGAGCTGCATGTATCATAGCCCAGGCTATTTTTCCAGTATGGCTGCTGTTCAGACTCCACCACTTCGGCCTGCTTCCGGTACTTGGCCTTTCATGAAATCCCTGCGATTCGCCCCATTTTATGTATTCCAGTGCATTGGTGTTTTTGAGATCCTTTTTGGTCTTGTGGCACATGAACAGTTTATTGGGGAGGACATTTGGATCGATGATGATGATCTTACACTCCCTGGGGCTTTTGATCACCGGTACCAGAAACTCTTCTTCAATCCCCCACTCCCTGATCTTTGCATCATCAAGGTAGAAAAACTGATTGCAACCTGTTGTAAAACCCCTCCTCACCTCCGCAATATCACCCAGCCGGACCAGCTTGTCGCCTGCCTTCTCAAGGATCTTAAAATAGATATCCGGCGCTCTGAGATATTTCCCGCCCCACTTGTTGCCCTTGTATTTTCCAGCCAGGGGGATGATCCTTCCTATTTCCTTCTGCTTCTTTTCTTTTTCAAAACCCTCTTCAAGCAGTTCTTGCTGTGCAGCCTGATATACTCGGAAGTCGTCCGTGCTTACAATCCCTTTGGCAGCTTCAATGGCAAGGAGGTTGTCGCTCGAAAGAACATCCTCGAACGATTTTTTGAAGGCTGTAAATCGGGCAGTGTGAGATAAAGGGTTGCCGTCTGGTTTGTTGAAAACAACAATTACGGTGTTTACATCGGCTGACCGGAAGGAACGCCTGGCCTGATTATCATAGATGTCCGCAATCTCCATATTATTAAGCAGCCACTCCTGAAGACCGGACCCGTAGCCGACATCGAGCCACGAATTGGATGTGATGAAAACAAATACTCCATTTTTATTCAAAAGAGACATCCCAAGGTAATAGAAGTAAACGTAAAGGTCGGACTTTTTGTCTATCCTGAATTGCCTGCCCACGTATGCCTGAGTGGATCGAATCAATTTCTCTTTATACGCTTTTCGTTCTTCACGTGTGGTCGGCCGGTCAGTGATGGCAGGGGGACAGATCTCTTCCTGGCGCACATAAGGCGGGTTTCCGATAATAATATCAAAACCTCCCTTTTTCATAAACACCTCGGCAAAATCTATCTCCCACAATACGTAGTCCCGCTCACTGAGCTTGCCGAAATCCTCAGATTCAAGAAGCTGCCTGTACTCGGCCAACTTGGCGTTAAGATCAGCGATTTCTTTATTTATTTCTTTTCTGAAATCAATGCGAATCTGTTCTGGGGCTTTTTCAAACAGGCCCCCCTGGATTGTAGGTGGCTGCTTCAGTCTCAGCTTCATTTCCAGGTTGCCGATTTTTCCCCTGATGGATTGCATGCGGTCTTTCAAGATTCCCTGGAATAGCTCTTTTTTCAGTTTCTGATGTTCGGCCTTAATTTTTCCCAGGTCTGTGCTTTTTACCTTGCCGTGGAAGATTTTGTCTTCAAGATCGTACACTTTCCGGATGATCTGAGGAATGCGTTTTTCGGTTATCTCATATTCACCCCTAAGATGCAGAGGCTTGCCGGCAAACTCTTCGATAAGGCTGTCGCCCTGCAGAATGCGATAGCTCAGATTTGGAAGAACAGGGTCGTCAGGATTTTTCTGAACAAAGTCATCAGGCGCATCCACTATCAGAGAAAGCCAGAGCCGAAGTTCAGCGATGCGTGCAGCGTGTGCCTTGACATCCACACCATAGAGGTTTTGTGAGATTATCTCTTTCTTGAGTTCAAAGATGTCGGTCTTGTTGCCGAGGTTTTTCCGGCTAAGGCCGCGAATGTCTATCAAAAGATGCATCATGGCCACCAGGAAGGCCCCTGAACCGCAGGCAGGATCGCAGATTTTCACTTCAGAGAGCTGTTTTTCAACCATGTCCCACGGCAGATCAAGATCCCCTGGAGGATCAAGATAGTTCATAACCAGACGAATAATGTCCGGTCTTTTGCCAGAAATGTGACGGGACAGATATTCGATAACAGCCCGCTGGCACATAAAGTTAACCTCTGTTGGCTGAGTGTAGAATATCCCTGCCTGTCCCCGTTCTTCTTCACTCACCAGACGCTGATAGACATTGCCAAGCAGCTCAGGGTCGATGGCAAGCTCGATATCAAGGGGTGTGTCTTCTTTCACAATGAAGTTATACCGTTCAAACAGGCGATCAAACATCAGATCAAAGGAGTCGTCCGTGATTGTAATGCCGTGCGGTTCAATATCATTGATTCGCAAAAACATGCCGCCGTTCAGGTAAGGGGCATTTTTCAGGGTCTCTTTTACAGAATCAGGTACAGTGAGCTTATCAAAGCCGTTTTCCCGGTTGAATGCCCCAAAAAAGAGTGGTTCGAGATAATCATGGTAAAACAATTTGTTTGTTTTTTTGTCTTCACGGTATGTGTCGTAAAATTCTTTCAAAAAGTTCGGATTATTATTCAACCATCCCCTTTGCTGCACAAAATAAAGCAGCATAAGCCGGTTCATCAGGATTTGTGTAAAAGCTTGGGCATGGGCATCTGATTTGACCTTTCCTAATGATTGGCGCACATCTTCAAATACGTTTTTATATGCCTTATAAAAGTCATCTGTAACACGTTCTTTCCGGAAAGCCTTGCATTGCAGGTCATAAATATCAAAGGGATTGATATCCGGCTGGGGGAGGGCCAGTCTGTTTATTATCTGAAGATCCGTATGATAAGGTTTTTCACGCCTGGTATTTAACCTGAGCCTGCGAAGCTCAATACCTGTTTGCCTCTCCAACAGATTAACAAACAGGATTTCCGAATAATCTGTAGAAAAGAGTAAGAGGTAATCACCCTGTTTTCTCGAAAAACTCCGGCAGATATCCTTGATAGGTGTAAGCCGGAGATCGGTGGTCTCAAAAAGATAGATTTGAAACAGATGATCATAATTGGATATCAGATAGATAGCTCTGCCGTTTTCTTTGATGAAATCTTTGTGCCTGCCTGGAAGTTCAAGCACTTCAAAAGGCATACGAAGTCCATCCTCAACCCGGTACCGCAATTTTTTAAACAGCCCAAATATATCTCTACTACTCTGAAGGGCGGTAATATCTTCTGCTGTAATGATAGAGGAGGTTTCGCTCATGATGTCCTCTTTATGAAGGCCTTCTGTGCTGATTCTAACAGGTCAGAAGGATTATCGATATTTGCCCGTTGCGTTGTCAATTCAAATGATTCGTTTTCAGGATGATTAAGGATAAAAGTTTTGTTTAAGAATGGCCTGTATGTTTTAAGCATGCGGGCAAGCATGCCATTGGGCTTGATATAGGGGATAAGAAGAACATCGGAAGTTGATGCCAGGAGTTCGTTGCGCAGCCGGGGACCTTTTTGGCGGTCAACCTTTGTGACTTCGTCCGGAAATGGACTGATCATGACACCCCTTGATCTCTTGTCGAACTGGATAAATTTCTGCTTGAAACCAGAGTTCTTAAGCCCTTTTGCCGGAAAAAAGGCTACATTTGCTTTTCCTTCAATCAAGGCATCCAGGATGCCTTTTTCCAGGGGTGAATGCCACCCGCCTGCAAAAGTTACCTCTTCATCACGGATGCTATAAAAAAATCGATAAGTATCCCATACTACCGTGCCAGGCGCTTTGCCGGAAGCCAAAACTCCGACAACCGGATATTTTTTTATGATATCCAGGCTGCCTGCACAAAAGATTCTTTTCCTTTGATTTAGAATCGATAAAAAACTTTTCTTCATCTTTCTTCACGATTTATCATATCTTGCTCTTTCCGAGAATCCACGGCGCACTGGCATATCTAAGCTTTCCAAAATGGAGACAATTCTCTCAAACGTCCAATAATAGGTGGAACTTAGGGGACGTCCATTGGGTGGAACTTAGGGGACGGGAACTTAGGGGACGTCCATTGTATTATAGCGGGAACTTAGGGGACGTCCATTGTATTATAACATTCCCCTCGGAGTAAAGAGGGTAACATCTTAAAAATTAAGATGTTACCCTATATGTCCCTATGTCTTCTTATGTCCCTTTGGTTGTATTACGTATAGGGGTACGTATTAAATTATCAACTTATTTTTTACACTGCAAAAGTTTAATAGTTTAATGCGACCCCTATACGCACGCTTCTATACGTCCGGATCACAGCCGCTTTGGCTTTCATAGTCATGTTATAGAATGAAATTGTTCTACATCTTTTTTAAAT
>JAHIKR010000330.1 GCA_018897415.1 Pseudomonadota bacterium | reverse complement strand
TTCAATCAACTCTTCATCAGTGCCTGCATACCTTACCAGGCATGACTCAGAGGCTTCACAGAAGCCTATGCCGAATTTAGCCATTGGAACTGAGTTCACCATAGCTTCATATATATCTTCAACGGTCTTGATAAAATGTGAGTGCCCTAAAATCATGTTAAGGCCATCCGGCTTTTCAATTTTGACGGTTTTGATTTCCATATAAACCTCCGATAAATCTGTTTTATTGTATAATTTTTCTTATTTTTCCAGATAACTCATTTAAATCAAAGGGTTTCTGAATAAAACCATCACAACCGCGGTTTAAGATTTCCGCTACCTGATTGTCTAAACTGTATCCACTTATAAGAAGTACCTTTGCGTTGGGATTGATCTTTTTTATTATGTCGAAGACTTTCCCACCACCCATATTGGGCATAATCATGTCCAGAAGGACAATGTCTATCTTATTCATATTTTTTTTGTAAATTTCAATAGCCTCTTTTCCATCTATAGCTGTTAATACCTTGTAACCAAGGGCTTCCAGCAGTTCCCTGCCTACTTCAAGTATGACCTCTTCATCATCAACCATAAGCGCAGTTCCTGTTCCTTTAATTAGTTCTTCGGAAATTTTAACAACTTTCTGGATCTTTATTTCCGAAGCAGGAAGATAAACCTTAAAAGTTGTTCCATGTCCCTTCTTGGAATCGACATCAATATATCCGTTATGAGCCTTTATGATCCCATATACCGAAGCCAGCCCTATACCTGTTCTCTGGTTCTTTGTTGTAAAGAACGGTTCAAAGATTCGCTTCATTGTAAATTTGTCCATACCTGTGCCTGTATCTGTAACAGATAGCATGACATAGTTATCAGGTTTTGGATCAAAATGCTTTCCATTTATGTTTTTGTGGGAAGAATTAATGGTTTTCAAGGTGAGGTCACCACCTTCAGGCATAGCATCTGCAGCATTAACATAGAGATTCAATAGAACCTGCTCAATTTGTCCTTGGTCTGCCTCTATTGTATATAAGTCATCAGCAAGTTCACGATGTATTGTGAATTCCTTTCTTGTTTTACCAAAGGTTTCCGAGGTTTCTTCAACCAATAGATTTAAGTCAAGAGGCTTGATTTTATCTTGGCCTTTTCTGGCATATCCAAGAAGCTGCTGGGTAAGTATAAGCCTGCTTTTAACCATTTTTTCTATGTTTTTTAGCCTTGCATAATTTGGATTGGTAGGGTCAGTTTCAAAAAGCATCAAGGAAGTATATCCTTGTACACCCATTAGCAGGTTGTTAAAGTTATGGGCAATACCTCCAACAAGCGTGCCTATTGTTTCTATCTTCTGTGCCTGTAAAAGTTGAACTTCTATTTTCTTTTTTTCTTTTTCTGCTTGTTTGCGTTGTATGAGACTCCACATGTCCTGCATTAACAATGTAAGTTGGCGGACATCTGATTCATCGTAATCATTTTGCTTATTCCCTATGCCTGCAACGATAACAATGCGATTGTCTTCAAAGACCGGAACGTTCATGTGACGAATTATTTTTATATGACCTTTTGGAAGGCCTTTTTTAAAAGGGTTAGGAGAGGAGTAATTATTGGTAATAATGGCCTTTCTCTGTCGAACAGCTTCCCCCCATAGACCCATTGTTTCCATAGGGTAGGTTAGGGGTTTATCGCTAATATCGCATTGTTTTACTGTATTTTTCGACCAGGAGTGCATAGTAAGAATAGTCTCATCATCGTTCATAAATGCTATATAGCCAATTTTGCTCTTAGTTAGCTTAACTGCAGCTTCAAGGCTGAAGTCCTTGATTTCCTGTAATGATGCATCAGCCATTTGGTTGAGTTTAAGCAATATCTTTATACGAGATTCATTAAGGCGAATAGCCTCTTCTGCCCATTTGCTCTCGGTGATATCACGAACTACTCCGACTATACCGCGAATCTCTGATTTAATGTTTCTTAGCGGAAAAAACATTTCTGAAATAAAACCGTTTTTTTCCTTAGTGAAACGTAGCGGAGTATCTTTTCGCTTGGTGACTTCGCCTTGCATTGCCTTCCACATAATTTCATCCATACCATCTTTTGCCAGGTCAGGAAAAATTTCCCATGCGGTCTTTCCACTGCCAACAACTTTCTCACGTGAAATCTGGGATATTTTTTCCATTGTCCTATTCCAGTGTGTAAAGCGGAAGTTAGAGTCCAGAACCATTATGCCGTCGCTTATGGATTCAAGTATATTGCTGCAAAGTTCCTCATTATCAATGTGTTTTTCCTCTATCTGTTTGTACTCAAAAGCTATTTTTTCCAGCTCTTTTATTTTTTGTTCCAATTCTTCATAGCTCGGCTTTTTCAACATTTGACAATCTCCAGTTAGTCCAAAACACAAAGATTATATACGTTCAATCTAAATGCTAATTATGCAATATCCTGAAATTATTAACTTAAGAATGATAATAAATGATTTAATAAATTTATATCATAATGAGATCATATCCGCAATTATTTCTAAAATGAGTTTGTAACTCA
>JAHIKR010000329.1 GCA_018897415.1 Pseudomonadota bacterium | reverse complement strand
GTGGGAGATTCGCCGAAATTTTTTAATAAACTATAAAGGAGAAGTGCGTCCAGAAATTAGCCGCTTTTCTATCTTATTGATTTAATTAGTTTATTAAAAACGTACACTTTATGCTTGACAGAAGGATTATAGGATGTCCCGCAAGAACGCTGATAATGATCCTTGGAACCGGACTATTCTTTTTTTATACGTATCACAGGAAGGAAAAACCGCTTAAAACCGAATAGCATACCCAATGAAATTAGTAGGTTAAATAGTTAAAAGCGTCCCCTTCTACCTTCATCCATCTCCCCAGTAAAGCCTTCTTCAGCCATTTCTTGTTCAAATTTTGGATCTAGTTTTGCGCATTCCTGTGCTAATCGACTTCTTTCAATCCGCGCTAGTTTTTCCGCAACTGCTTCTTGAATAGCCCTGCTGCGGTTTGTAAACCTTTGTGACTTAACCAAAGAATCTAAACGATACAATAAGTTTTGATCAATTGTGATTGCAATTTTTGATGCAGCCATAATTTCACCTCCGATATTACATTGTGTCATACCAAAGATAATTGCAAGAATAAGGTCCATTTTAGGGCGGAGGTTAACTCCGCTCTTCAGCGGGCGCTGGCTTTTGCGCTCCGCTGGAAGAGCATGTTCTGCTTCTTAGTTTTTATTGAGTCCAAATTGACGGGTTCCAAGCTTCTCTTTCCATCTATTTTCACACTCAATCACCCCATCCGCCGTTGTTGTGGCTGGAACAATCTCAAGAATTGAAAACTGGAAATTGATTGGGTCTAAGTCTTGTAACTCTAAATTACCACCATGACCATTCTGGGCATATGCTAACCACCTACCGTAAATTCCTTGCTCCCCATAAGCCGACCCCACATAAAGCTTTCCTGATACTTTGTCCTTTATCAAATAAACGCCATTGACCGAAGAGAGCGTCTTTACCCAAGTAAGGTTTGTATCTGGAAACTGGGTCATCATTTTAAGGTCGTGGAAATCCAAATCAACTTGAGCGAATGATTGGAAATCGCCGATAGATTTTTTCCCTTTTAATTCGACAACCTCCTTGTCTTTTGATTGTACCCAGGAGACAGTGGCGGCCCCCCATTCAATGACTAAACGTTCTGATAGGTCATCAAGAATATTGTTTTTCTTTAAGTCATACCTGACATGATCGTTATACCAGCTTTTCGGCAAATCATACTTTTGCAATTCTATCAGTGTTTCTTTGGTAAATTTTGAACTTTCTGTGCAGCCTAGTATGTCCCATAAGCCTAAAAAAAGAGCAGTTGTTTTGTGATAAGGGGCAAAAACAGCAATAGAAGTTACACTTCCAAATTTTCGTGGTTTTTGAAAACTTTGATAGGCCTCAAGACGCGGGAGGTTTTCTTTAAAGGTTTTATATATTGGAATTTCTTTGTTGCCATGTCGCACCAGTCTCACATTGGCAGGATTAAGGCCGTAAATTTCAAAAATTCTGTGTATTGTTATCATTGTGTTTTGTAGTAGAACGCCTCGGGTGTGGGGCGCGAGGAACGAGCGTCCCTACCACCCGAATGTTAGATTTCAAATTCGTGGAAACCAATAGGCTACTTTCCCTCCAGACAGTATAAAACAGCTTTCTTCTAATTCTACCCAATCAACCCATTGAGGCCATTGCGATAAAAACGCAAAAGCCGCATATGCTCCAAGCGCGGCATCCCGCTCATGATCGGTTGAAAATTCAAACTGTCTGACAAACTCTACAGCTCCCGGCCATACAGAAAGTAAAGCCTTGGGATGGGACTCCGTAATTGCAATTTGTGGCCATTTTTCGGCAAGGCCAACTGCTGAGAGCACGCCTTGAACAAGACATGCACCACGTAATGAATTGACGTGACCAACAGTAGAAACGGAACCACCAGCTTTGGCGACAGCTTTGCGGATTTTCTGATCCGACTTTCTTTCGCCAGTTCGTGCCCAATATAGCGGTGCGTCTATTCCCGCCACGACTGGTTGAGTTTCACAAATCCGCTCAATCTCTGGAATAGCTTCTGAAATGCCAGAACATGTGCCAGTTACTATTCGACTGACCGATAGTACCGGGATGGCGGCATCCATAACGCACCAACCAAAGGATTTGACTCCACCGGGGTCTATCCCAATAAATGTTTTCATATCCAGCTATAAATCTAACGTGGACATTAACCCGATGGGTTTGAGCGTCAGCGAAAACCCAGTCGGAGTTCAAGGGCGTGGTTATGGCAAATCGTTGCTATGTACCTCACCGTTTAGACCTAATTTGACGCTTTCCTTACTTTTCCATGCCTGCAATATCTGTTTATAAACAGCGTTTTTACTTTGTTTACGCTTGATCGATCGATAATCTTTTTCTTTTGCTGCTTCCGTGAGGCGCTTCTGGCACTCCGTCCGTAACTGACTGTCTATTTTTAGCGCGTCAACAAAAGCATCTATTGCGACCATGAGATCCTCTACAAGTTGGCAAGTATTAACTGTAAGGAATAACGTATTCCTTTTTCCGTCCATTTGATAAAACTTTAAATGTTCTTTCCTTGCCTTTTTACTCCGGTCGTTATTCGATCTCCACGCTACCTTTATTCTTTTCGGTGTATTATTCGGATATTCTGCGAAAAACGTTTTTGGTTTGTATTCGTGAACTGTCCCATGGCGCCACATCGAGTAGATTAACTCGGCGTAATCCCGATACGTTTTTGGAAAGTACGTTTTTATAAAATCTTCCGCGCTTTCAGTATTCCCATTACCAAAAGCTATTTGACCAAGATAGTCTAGATAGCAGAATACGTCTCTAGGTACACTAAAAAATCCGGCTTCTTTCTTCCTACTTGGATGGGCATGATAATACGCTACGTCAAGCACGTCATTAATTAAAGACTGCTTAAGATCGGTGGACAAATATTTCGTAATCTTCTTTTTCAATTGTGTTTATCTTCTATTGCCATAACTCTGCTAATCAGCCGCACGTTTTTTTGTCGGCTGAATTAGCCTTGTTGGGCATTCTACCTTTTCAAGCTGGTTAGGAGCTGCACCAGTGCCTGAAGGATTCTCAATTGTATAGCCATAAATTCATCTGGGCCGCATTCCTCTGGGGTCTTCTTTCCTGAGTACTTCTGAAAAACTTTGGCGTTACGTGTGACCTTGTTGGCTACGTCCTTTTCTGATCCATGATCCAGATCGTGTCGGACATTCGCTCTGAGGAACTTTACGTCCATAGCGAAATCGGGAGTTGGTGACGGAAGGCGTTTGCAGTTTCCAGAACCTTCATAGACAAGGAAGTATAAAGAGTCGACGAACTCACCATATGCAATGATGTCACGGCATGCGACGCCGAGAGTGTGGATAGCATTGGATGATTTCGTCGTCATCTTGAAAAGATCCTCGCCGTTGGTTGCCGAGTAAGTTCTGTTGACTTCGTAGACAAGCGTACGCGATACGTCCTGCAACTCCACGACTGCGAGTGACGCGGCATCGCCAGCCTCAGCATAAGCCGACAGGAGAGAGGAAAATGTTGCAGAGTGTGTTGCGAGACGCTTAGTCAATATCGCGATTCGAGCACGGATTGAGTCCCCGCCTGTGGACCCGGAGGTGATGGCCTGCTGGTACCGCAGCAGTTCTTTATCAACAGCCTTGACGCCCTTCTGCACCTCGGCACTGAGTTGACGGAAGAAGGTCTGGACGAAGTCCCGGAATTGCGTTGCTGCTGTGTCAGACGTGAGCTTTTGTGCATGCACTCGCGCGGCCAGCATGCAGATTGACAATGCATTCGCTCGATTCCTTACAACCTTGCAGTCATTAGGAAAGGCTTTGCTCAAAAAATTTACTGCGCCCTCTATCCTTTTCGCAGTATCAGATGAACGGCTAAAAGTCCGATTGTCTTTGAGAAGGGATTCGAGCTGTGGATAGCGCATTTGAGGTTGTATACCGCGTGCCTCCACGAACACCCACTTCGCAACCGTTTCGAAATGGGTGTAACGAGTATCTTTGATACCAATTCGGTCAGCAAAGAATGGCTTGTCCGCAACATCATGGCAGAAGTTTCTCAGTTCTCCCTGAATTGCATTGATCTTCTCCGCTGTGTTCAAAGGCATCCCAAGCTGTAAACGCTTGAAAAGTTCTTCAAGTTCCTCATCGGATGCTTCCGCAATTTCCTCTATTTCGATTTCGAAATCGTCAAATTCATCCGAAATATCATCGTCAAGCTCAGTATACTTGGATGCTCCGATCCGCTTAGAAGTGTCTCCTGAAAGAGTTAGATCGTCAGAAAAAAACGAGAAAATCGCGCTCAGGCGTTGCTGCCCGTCGACACATTCGAATGTATTATCCTCCATCTTGCAAAAGTAGAACTTGGGGAGGTGCCAGCCTTTGAGAATACTGTCGATGAGGAGGCGCTTCTTGTCGTCAGACCACACATCCTCGCGCTGGAAATCTGGCATGTCGATTTGGTCGCGTCTCTTGTAGACTTTGTCTATAGCTCGACTTCTTTTTTCCATTTTCATAGCTATTCCTCCCTGCCTAACAATGATTAGTGGGAAAAAACGCGCAATATCATGGAATGAAATCGCGCATTACGTGTATACCTTATTGTATAGTTTACAATTAATTGTAGCACGCCAACTCCGAATATTGAAATCGAAAAAGCGAGATGTTTTTCTCAATTTTGCCGATATATCCCATATGCGAGAAAAAACGCCTGATATCCCTTACTTATAGGGACGTAAACGAAACTCAACCTCATATAATTGCAAACTCACGTTACTTAACGCTTTCAAAGCATATCGAATCGACTCATCCGCTTGATGGGCAATTATTAAACCCTCAACAGACTCACTCGATTCAGTAAGATTTTCTTCTACCCATCCGATATATCGCAATGCCTGCCCAACTGTTTTGTCGCTTGATTGATTCCGTTTTAATTCAACCACTAACCATCGAGGCTCTTTACGATGTTTTGCCAACAAATCTATTCTTCCGATGCTACAAGGATATTCATAGCCGGCTTCATCATCGCCGGGTTCAGAATAAATTGCCCATTCTTTTCCTAAGGAAATATGATTCCAATTATCCCTTAAGAATTCATGCAAATGCCTTTCTAAGCCAAAACGTTGCGCTTCCTCAGAAGTGGTAGCCGTATCTTTTAATGCCTCTAAAGTTTCTTTATCTTCAGTATCATTGTCGCTGCGTATAGCCCACCATAGAGCGTCTAATGTCCAAAGATCGAGTTCGGTTCTTTGAGCAATCTCCAATAAAAGTCTATTAATCTTTGAATAACGTTTTCCAAAAGATTCGCCTCGTTCAAATTTTGGCCATATATTTAGTATTTTGAGCGCCCCTTCTGATGTATTATTCCAAACACCATACTTGTCAGGATAAGTAACCAAAAGTATTGCTGTGGTTATTGCTTTTCCCATTCCGTTAATAGAACCAGCAACATAATCAAGCCTGCTTTCAATATCCCGGTTTTCATCAACAAGAATTTTTAGTGCTTCACGTAAAGCGGGCATATCTGAACATATTTTAGGTCCCATTCTATGTAGACCGCTCCAGTGCTTATTATTGTCTAAAAGGAGAAATTCTTTAAATTCTTGCTCTGTTATTTCAAAAACATTTTCTGATGAGAAAACTGGTCGAAATCGACTGATAACTTCATCACGGGGGTCTACGATACTGTGGAAGATCTCATTATCTGAGCTTTTGAGTTTTACAAAGCGACTCTTCAACTCCGAAACTGCTGGTTCTATTTGTTTTTGTGTATTCATTTTGCTCTCTCTTAGCGGTATAATGTGGAGTTGAGACGCGGGAAACGCGCCAGCGTTTTCCCGTCGATACTCAAACGACTTGTTATCTTTAATGCCCGCTTTTTTTCCAAGGCAATGGAATTTGTCGCGGCTTCCAATTAAAATCTATTCCCCTGTAATTAAATGCAACAGGGCTTAATGGAGAAGTTAGTTCCGCTGAATCAGGCAATTTACCTAAAACAGCTTCAGTCATCATTTTTTCAAAGGAATCGTTAAAAGCCTTTCTTATTCGCTCTATTTCTTGATATCTTGGTTCTTCCGGTGAGAACTTATAAAACATGTATGAATCAAATCCGTTTGTGTAAAACCATGTGCTAATAGAGATTATAGCCTCAAATTGCTTTGAATCTTTCCTGGCGAAACGCTCTACCTGGATAGCAAACTCCTCATGAGGGAAACTGCCAAAACCGGTATTTAGCAAAATTATTCCACCCTTGAAATCAGGCTGTTCTAAATATTTTCGGGTTGCTTTAATCTGCTTAGATGCCTTCTTGATATGTGTTTTAATAGGCTTGGATATTATGTCAAGATACTTCAGAAAATCAGGTTTCGATAAAATCGATGGGTCAACTGTTATTTCTGATTTGCCAGGGAAATAAGGCTCGAACAATTCAGCCATTCTATTCTGATGCGTATCTTTCTGAAGACCCTCCTCTTGAATATCCTTAAGTTCAAAAATAAAGTCTCCAATAGTGTAATCTGCTCTGTTTTCGCCAGGTTGTGTCGATTTTGGGATCTTCTTACCTCCAGCGCTAATGATAACTGAGTCAATAAAAGATTCTTCAATACGAGCAGGACGAATGGGCTGGATACCATCTCTACCAGCACCAAAATGGTCAGGAAATACACGAAAAAAGATGTTTCCCTTTTTTGCAGACAGATAAGTTTCCCAAACCTCCCCTCCTTCTTTTTTAACTCTTTCTTCAATTAACGTTGATTTATCTTCATAATTAGTGAATTCCCAGTGCCTCCTCCGCAATTCATCCCGCGCTTTTTTTAAAGCAAGCGATTTATTGTTTTCAGGTATGAACATTACTATAGAGGCAGTTTGCCAATCGTAATAATCAGGATTACTTTCTGTTGGTTTGGCTTTTACGCAGATTCTTTGAATCTCTGTTTTCATGAATTATAGAGATAACAATGATTAGTGGGAAAAAACGCGCAATATCATGGAATGAAATCGCGCATTACGTGTATACTTTATTGTATAGTTTACAATTAATTGTAGCACGCCAACTCCGAATATTGAAATCAAAAAAGCAAGCTGGTTTTCTCAATTTTGCCGATATATCCCATATGCGAGAAAAAACGCCTGATATCCCTGATATCAGAGATGTTTTTGAGAAAAAAGAGTCAATCTTAAAAATAAGTAAAAAAGATGTTGCGTTTAATGTGTCATAATTTCTAACATAATAACCACCTGAAATCAAGGAAGTATGGCTCATTGGGCAGGGTAAACGGGCCTTTGTAAAAGGCGATTAAACACAAAACTTGGTAAAAACTTCAAACCGCACGACCCTGCCCATCTGAGTGCATGGTGTTGTTCGCTGTTTTATCGGTATAGTCCAGATACATAGGTGACATTATAGTCTTGATACATGGGTAACACAAGTTTAATTCATATGGGTATCTGAAAGGAGGTACCCATATGCCTTGGAGGAGTTTATTACCCATGGAAGAAAAGATTCGTTTCATCG
>JAHIKR010000328.1 GCA_018897415.1 Pseudomonadota bacterium | reverse complement strand
GAGAGATGGTTTAGTCTGAGACATGGGGCGCTGGCCAAGCACTTCGCCGCTGAAAACAAAATTAAAGCCTTTGTTTTTCATTATTGTGCCCGCAAGCCTGAACATTAGAGCATGGCAGTCCATGCAGGGATTCATATGCTTCCCGTATCCGCATGGAGGATTTTTCAGCATTTTTATGTAGGTGTTAGTGATATTTTCTACAGTGATAGGTATTTTTGTTTTGTATGCAGCCTGGCAGGCATTTGTTGATGAGAAAAACGGGGTTTCGAAAGCTATCCATTCAACCTCTATGCCCTGATCGCGCAGAATTAGGGCTGACAGGATGCTGTCTAAACCACCGGAGCTTAGACCCAGTGCCCGGACTTTTTTTAAAGATGATGTCATGGTATGATACTTTTTACGAACTTAACAGTACAAAAAAGTTATGAATATTAAAGCACGTTCAGATAAGATTCGTAAAATACTAAGAGCGACATTCCCAAATGTCAAGACACAGCTCAAATACAGAAACCCCTTTGAGCTTCTCGTGGCTACCATGCTTTCCGCCCAGTGTACAGATAAACAGGTTAATTCAGTAACAAAAGAATTATTTAAAAACCTGAAAACTCCTTATGATTTTGCCAATGCTTCCAATAAGACAATTGAGGAACTGATCCGTCCAACCGGCTTTTTCCGAAACAAGGCAAAGAATATCAAAAACAGCTCGAGGATGTTGATTGAGAAACACGAAGGCAATGTTCCTGAATCATTGGATGAATTGGTAAAACTGCCCGGAATAGGGCGCAAAACAGCTAATGTTGTCTTGGGCAGCGCTTTTGGAATTCCTGGGATAGCTGTGGATACTCATGTGGCAAGGATTTCAAAAAGACTTGGCCTGACGGAAAACATAGATCCTGTAAAAATAGAGTTCGATCTTATGAAAATAATTCCCAAAAAGGACTGGAGCGACTTTTCATTGCAGATTATTTATTTTGGACGAGCTGTTTGCAAGGCAAGAAAGCCGGACTGTGATGTCTGTCCATTAAATGATCTGTGTAACTATAAAAAATAAATGACAATATTTCACCAGTACCCCTTAAGTTTCCTTAAGTTCTAAAAGGCTTCCCCAAAATCTCACAGTTAAACTTGACGGCTTTGCAACAAATCGATCAAAGTTTCTCGAAAAACAAGATAAAAATATATTGATTTATCTCTCAAAAAGAGATAGCATGGCGACATGAAAAATATCCTTGATATATTAATCGATGACTTTCATGAACGTGCACTGCCTGAACTAATGTTGCGCCATCAGTCAATGGTATGGGTGCCACACAAGGCCAACGTCGTAGTCGGCATGAGGCGATCCGGCAAGACATGGTTCTGTTATCAGCAAATGCTGGAGTTGCTGGAAAAGGGGCTTGAGAAGGAGCGTCTGCTCTATCTGAACTTCGAAGATGAGCGTCTGCTCCCATTTTCCGCTAATGACTTTCAACTTATATTAGAAACATATTATCGCAAGTTCCCTACATTTAAAAGTAAGCAATGTTATTTGTTCCTTGATGAGGTCCAGCGAATCGAAGGTTGGGACAAGTTCGTGCGCCGGGTGCTCGACACCGAGAAATTATCGGTCTGCGTGACTGGTTCATCATCAAAGCTCCTCAGCATAGAAATAGCTACCAGTTTGCGGGGCAGGTCGCTTACTACAGAAATATTCCCTTTTAGTTTCAGAGAATTTTTGAGCTTTAAAAAAGTTATTTTGAAATCAGGCCAGCAGTTTGGTTCCAAAACAAGGGCGATGCTGCAAAATCTGGTTAGCCAGTATATCAAGATAGGGGGGTTCCCCGAAATTCAAACTTTTGACGATGAGTTAAGGCGCGATGTGCTACGAAACTATCTGGATGTCGTGATCCTTCGTGATGTTATAGAGCGACATTCGATCAGCAACACATTGGCCCTAAGATCTCTTATGAAGCATATTATGAGCGCGCCGGCAACGCGCTTTAGCGTAAACAAGTTTTACAATTCTTTAAAGAGCCAAGGTATTTCCTGCACAAAAAACAGTCTATATGATTACATAGACCACCTCACAGACACCTTTCTTTTCTACCAGGTGCCGATACACTCCCGCTCGGAAAGAGCCCGTCGGGTAAATCCGAAAAAAATCTATGTCATTGATCCAGGGCTTCTGGAAGCCATGTCCCTTCGCATGATGGGGGATCGGGGAGCGCTGCTTGAGAATCTTGTCTACATGCATTTTCGCAGACAGGGGCTTG
>JAHIKR010000327.1 GCA_018897415.1 Pseudomonadota bacterium | reverse complement strand
CGTCTTCAAATTCAACAGCTCTGTTGATCTTAGTAAGCCCCATACTGCGCAGTATTTTGCGATGTTTTTCAGGCCTTCCAATCATGCTTTTAACAAGAGTCACCTTCAATTTGCCAGACATTTATATTTCCCCTTTACTTCATTGGTCATTGGTCATAAAATTGAATATTGCCTGCCCGCCATCGCACTCGCTTTAACCAGATATGCGAAATTCAAGCGCCTGTGCTCAGGCGAGGCGGGCGGGTGGAATCGCTTCGCTCTGTCTTTTTGTTATAAAATTAATAGAATACCTTCAATCTTCAATCTTCAATAGTCATTTTACAAATTCTCTAATCTTTTACCACGCCTAGCAGCCACCTGTTCACGACTTTGGAGTTGACTTAGCCCTGTAACAGTAGCCTTCACCAAATTATGAGGATTATGGGATCCAAGACACTTTGTAAGAATATTAGTTACGCCGACTGCCTCTAACACGGCCCGAACAGCACCGCCGGCTATAACTCCTGTTCCTTGTGAAGCAGGTTTTAAAAACACTTTCCCTGCACCAAACTTTCCTATAACCTCAAAGGGAATTGTTCCATCAATCAGGGAAACTTTAATCATGTTCTTTTTTGCTTTTTCTATACCTTTTCGGATCGCTTCCGGTACTTCTCCTGCCTTACCTAAACCATAACCAATACTGCCATTCCCATCACCAACCACAACTATAGCGCTAAAACTGAACCTGCGACCGCCTTTAACTACCTTCGCTACCCGGTTAATGTGAACTACCTTATCAATAAACTGACTTTCGTCTGTATCTCGTTTAAACAAGGTTATGCCTCCTTATTAAAAATCCAAACCAGCTTCGCGTGCACCATCGGAAACTGCTTTAACCCGACCGTGGTATAAAAAACCATTTCGATCAAATACTACCTTCTTAATTCCTTTTTTATTAGCACGTTCAGCTATAAGTTTTCCAACAAAGATCGCCACTGAAATTCTATTCTTATAATCAGGAAAATCTTTGACAACCTGTTCCAAAGTTGATGCCGAAGACAGAGTATGGCCAGTAGCATCGTTAATTATCTGCGCATAAATATGTTTTGCGCTTCGAAAAATACTCAGCCTTGGCCTTTGTTGTGTGCCAAACATGGACTTTCTTATTCTTTTTTTTCTCTTCAAACGCGCAAGTCTTCTTTGATCCAACGAACCCATCTTATTTATCCCCATATACAAAATTTCATCTATTTAGTGCCTGAACGGAAAGTCATGTTCAGACAAAATCCGAATATCGAAATCCGAAACTCGAAACAAATCCGAATATCAAATTAAGAAATGACCAAAACTAAGTAATCGGAAATCTGTGGTTTTTGTCATTGGAGCATTTGTGTTTTTGTCATTGTTTCGTATTTCGTGCTTCGTATTTCGAATTTCTGACCGAAAAATAGGAGGTCTTCGGGCAGCCACTATTTAGTACCAGTTTTACCTGCTTTTTTATGTATATATTCCTCGGCATACTTGATCCCCTTACCTTTATACGGCTCAGGCGCTCTTAATCGTCTAATTGCTGCCGATATGTGCCCTAACTGTTCTTTATCAATTCCAGAAAGCTTTATAATATTATTTCTCTCAATAGATGCCGAAACACCTTCCGGAAGATCAAAATCTATAGGATGTGAATATCCAAGATTAAAAATTATACGATTACCACTAAGCGTGGCCCGATAGCCTATGCCGTTTATCTCCAGGACGCGTTCAAATCCCTTATTCACACCGATTACCATATTAGCGACAAGACTTCTTGTAAGCCCCTGTAATGCTCTGCTGTTCCTGTCATTATTTTTCATGGCCACACTCACAACATCATCATTAATTTCCAGATTGATTGAAGGATGTATAGGTCTTGAAAGAGTGCCTTTCTGCCCCTCGATAGTAACTATCCCGTCTTTATATAATATCTTTGTTTTATCAGGTATCGGTATCGGTTTCTTGCCTACTCGAGACATATAATAATACTCCTATTGGCTACCATATATTACAGAGGATCTCGCCTCCCATGTTTTCACTCCTGGCTTTTTTGTCTGTCATTATCCCCTTAGATGTGGATAAAATTGAAATGCCCATGCCATTTAAAACCGGCTTTATATCTTTACTCTTTACGTAAACCCTTCTACTAGGCTTGCTGACACGCTCAAGGCCAAATATTACCTTTGACTGTCCTGGGCCATATTTAAGATAGATACGCAAGATACCCTGTTTGGTATCTTTTATGAATTTATAATTCTTAATAAATCCTTCATTTTTTAATATTTTAGCTATTTCAATTTTTAACTTTGACGCAGGAATATTAACAACGTTGAATTTTGCCTTTTCAGCATTCCTGATTCTGGTCAACATATCCGTAATTGAATCGCTCATTGCCATTGTTTTCTCCGTAACTATATAACTTTTAACTATTTATTATAAAAATCACCAGCTGGATTTTATAACTCCAGGAAGCATGCCCCATGAGGCTAGATGACGAAAACAAATACGACAAATTCCAAATTTTCTCAAAAAACCTCTTGGTCTACCGCAAATAGGGCATCTATTGTATGACCGGACTTTGAACTTTGGTCTTTTCATAGCTTTTATTCTAAGAGCTGTTTTTGCCAAATTATCCTCCTTAATTCCTGAATGGCATTCCTAGCAGCTTAAGAAGTTCTTTCCCCTCTTTGTCATTCTTAGCTGTTGTAACTACTGTTATATTAAGTCCCTTTATCCTGTCGATCTTATCGTAATTAATCTCGGGGAAAATAATATGTTCTTTGATCCCCAATGAATAATTCCCGTGACCGTCGAAAGCTTTACCTGAAACACCTCTGAAATCACGAACTCTAGGAAGAGCCACGTTAACTGTCTTGCTATAAAAATCATACATACGTATATGACGCAAGGTAACCATACATCCGATCGGCATCCCTTCTCGAAGCTTAAAAGCAGCTATTGATCTTCTGGCACGTGTAACAACAGATTGCTGCCCTGATATAAGTTTCAGCTCTTCTGTAGCTGAATCAAGCAATTTTATATTATGGATAGCTTCTCCCAAGCCCATATTCAGCACAATTTTTTCAAGTTTGGGAACCTCCATGATATTCTGGTACTTAAAGGTCTCCATCAACTTGGGAATAACTTCTTTTTCATAATAGTGTTTTAACTGCGACATTATAATACCTTATCCATTTGTCTATAGATTTTCAGATAATTAATTTCACAAGGCTAGAAGAAGAAATCCGAGTAAGTCGTACTGAGTTGTACGTCGTCGAGGATTTCGACTGATAACGCAGTGAAATTATTTATCTGGAAATCTATATAATTTCACTGCACTTTCCGCAAATACGAGCTTTCTTGCCATCCTCAAAAATCTGCATTTTGATTCGCACGGATGACATACACTTGTTACACATCAACATGACATTCGACGAGTGGATAGGTGCTTCCTTTTCAACAATTCCACCCTGCTTGTTCTTAACATTAGGCTTAACATGGTGTTTTACCATATTAATATTTTCTACAAGTACCCGGTTATTCTTTCGGATTACTTTAAGAACACTGCCTATCTTACCTTTGTCTTTACCGGCAATAATTTTGACTTTGTCATTTTTCTTTATAAGGCATTTATCTGTTATCATAAGCCACTTCTCCCCGGGCAATATTAATCCTATAAAACTTCAGGAGCCAACGAAATGATTTTCATAAACCTTTTGGCTCGAAGCTCCCTTGCCACAGGACCAAATATACGGGTACCTATAGGTTCTTTATTTGCACTAATTAAAACAGCTGAATTATCATCAAATCTTATATACGATCCATCCGGCCTTCTGATTTCTTTTTTTGTACGAACCACAACAGCCTTCAAGACATCTCCTTTTTTAACTTTGGCATTAGGTATAGCTTCCTTGACAGATACGACAATGATGTCACCAATACTTGCATACCTTCTCCTAGATCCTCCAAGTACTTTTATACAGTACAATATCTTAGCGCCCGAGTTGTCTGCCACCGTCAATCTCGTCTCTGCCTGAATCATCGCCTTTAATTCCCTTATATCATTAAATGCTAAACTCGTAAAAAGTCATCAAATTAACGGCAAAGTGAAAAGTTCATATGCAAGGCGTGCGAATCTTGAGGAATGAGGCGTACTTACAGTACGTCGCAATGACGAAAGATGAAGCACAACGCCGCAGATGGACTTTTTACGAAGCCGTCAAATAGCTTTTTGAACTATCTTACCTACACGCCACTTTTTTGACCTGCTAAGAGGTCTGGATTCGGTTATTAATACCTTATCTCCTATCTGGCATGCATTATTTTCGTCGTGAGATGAAAACTTAGAACGTCTTTTAACATACTTATGATAGAATTTATGTTTAACCATTCTTTCAACCATGACTACCGCTGTTTTATCCATCTTGTTACTAACTACTGTTCCCAACAGTTGCCTTCTCATTCCTTGCTTTTTCATAGCTGCATCTATTCTTCTTTATATGTTTTGTTTATTTTATCTTCTTTTATAATAGTCTTTATCCTTGCTATACCACGCCTGGTCTGCTTCATCTTTTGTGGATTTTCGAGCTGACCTGTTTCTTGCTGAAAATTCAAATTAAACAGCTCCTCTTTAAGATCATCCAGTTTTCTTTGTTTTTCTTCCAGGCTCAATTCTCTAATCTCGCTTGCCTTCATTATACAACGCCTCTCTCAACAAATCTCGTCCTAACCGGAAGCTTGTGAGAAGCAAGGCGGAGTGCCTCTCTTGCTAATTCCTTGTCAACGCCCTCCATTTCATAAAGGATTTTCCCTGGTCTAATAATTACACACCATCCTTCAGGTGCACCTTTTCCTTTACCCATTCTAACCTCAGCGGGTTTCTTTGTAAAAGGCTTATCAGGAAATATCCTTATCCACAACTTACCACCTCTTTTTACATGCCGGGTCATGGCTATACGGGCGGCCTCAATTTGTTTAGATGTTATTGCGCCGCATTCCGTTGCCTGCAATCCAAATTCACCGAAACTCAATTTGCATCCTCGGCTAGATGTGCCTTTCATTCTACCTCGTTGCTGCTTTCTAAATTTTACCTTTTTGGGACTCAGCATGTCCTTATTTCTCCTATTAGCTAACTGGTGCCGGCACCTCTACGGCATTTTTATCTAAAATCTCGCCTTTAAAAATAAATACTTTTACACCAATAACCCCGTATGTAGTATTTGCCTCCACAAATCCATAATCTATATCTGCCCTTAAAGTATGCAATGGAACCCTGCCTTCTTTATACCATTCTGTTCTGGCCATTTCAGCTCCCCCCAAACGTCCCGAACATATAATCTTCACGCCTTTTGCACCAAATCTCATGGCCGATGAAACACCGCGTTTCATAGCACGCCTAAATGCAACTCTTCTTTCAATCTGAAGAGCAATATTTTCAGCAACGAGCTGCGCATCGATCTCGGGTTTTCTTACCTCCTGAATATCTATTAGGGCTTCATGAGGAATGATTCTCTCTAACTCTTTCTTAAGCTGAGATATCTCAGATCCTTTTTTCCCGATAACAATACCCGGCCTAGATGTAAAAATTCGGAGCCTAACACGCTTGGACGATCTTTCAATTTCAATTCTGGATATGCCTGCATGGTATAGTTTCTTTTTTATAAATTTTCTTATATTATAATCTTCCAAAATATAATCGGAATAATTTTTTCCAGCATACCATCTTGATTCCCATGTTTTAACAATTCCTAATCTAAATCCTATAGGATTTACTTTCTGGCCCAAGCCATTACCTCCTCTTTAAGACGATTTTTTAGCCAAAACTACCGTGATATGTGAAGACCTTTTCAATATCCTTGTACCTCTACCGCGTGCTCTTGCTTTGAAACGCTTTAGTGCGGGACCCTGATCTGCAATTACATTACGAATAACCAGTGAATCTACATCTATATCAGGATTCTGATCAGCATTTGCTACAGCGCTACGAATAATTTTCTCCACGATTGCTGCTGCTTTATGGGGCATAAATTTTAGTATATTAAGACCAACTTCAACTGGCTTGCCCTTTATAGCATCTATAATTTTACGAACTTTCTGAGAAGAAATGCGCACATATCTCGCTACAGCTTTAATCTCCATTATTATATATTTCCTTAATCTTATAACCTTACTTCTATTTCTTTAATTTTGATTTTTTGTCTCCGGCATGCCCATAAAAAGTCCGTGTTGGAGAAAATTCACCTAACTTGTGGCCCACCATGTTTTCTGATACAAAAACTGGAACAAATTTTCTTCCATTGTGTACTGCTAGCGTAATGCCGACCATTTCAGGAATAATTGTCGAACGCCTAGACCATGTTTTAACAACCCTGCCACTATGTGTCTCTTGGGCTTTCAGGACTTT
>JAHIKR010000326.1 GCA_018897415.1 Pseudomonadota bacterium | reverse complement strand
GGAGTCCGATCGAGAACAGCTCTGCAAAGGGTTGTTTTACCCACTCCTGATGGAGCCGATATGATAAAAAAATTGCCGTTATAGCAAATCTTTTCTTTATGGTTTGAAAAAGATGGGCTAATTTTCTGATCATTCATGACAAGTTATTCTGAGGCCTTAAGGATAGTATAACGCAGTGATATTGTTTCTGCCTGTATAGCTGAAAGGACAACATGATTACTGTCTGTGATAATCATTGAACGGGTTCTACGCCCATGGGTTGCGTCTACAAGACGTTTATTATCTTTTGCTTCATCTCTAAGGCGCTTCATTGGAGCAGAATTGGGTTGTACAACAGCTATAATTCGATCAGCAACTACAGTGCTCCCAAAACCAATATTCAACAGCTTCTGTTTCATATTTCCTCTTTCCTCCCTTTTTACGAGACCTTTGAAAAACGTCCCCTTTTGTCCGATCTCTGCGTCATGCTCAAATTTTAATCCTCGAAATACTACGAGTATTCCTGCGGTTAAAATTTTCGCTTTCCTTGACCTCAAACAAAATTGAACATTTTTCAAAGGTCTCTTTGCTATTCAATATTTTGTACTTGTTCTCGTATTTTTTCAAGCTCAGATTTAACGGTTACAATTGTATGGGACAGATTTGAATTTCCTGCCTTTGCTCCCATTGTATTAAATTCCCTGCTGAATTCCTGGAGCAGAAAATTTAACTTTCTTCCAGCAGATTCCTCAGAGTCCATAATAGCCCTGAATTCTTTTATGTGGCTTTCGACTCTTACTAATTCTTCAGAGATATCGCTTCTATCTGCAAAAAAAGCCGCTTCCTGTGCAATCCTTGCAGGGTCAATATCAATCATGCCCTGAGTTAATGCAGTTATGCGTTCCTTCAGCCGTTCCTGATAATGAGATAATAAGTTCCCGGAGTCCTTTTTTATTTGACCGATACTTTTTTCAATAAAGTCAAGTCGATTGGTAAAATCCTTAGAGATGAAATCTCCTTCCTTTTTCCTCATAGCATTAAGGTCATCAAGAGCTACGCTTAAACAGGTTTTTATACTATCCCAACAAATCTCCATATCTTTGCTGGTTTCAACAGGCTTAATAACTCCGCCTGTGTTAACCAGAAGATCCAGGGAGATATCAGTGTTTATCTTGAACTTGTTTTTAAGTTTGGAAAGTACATTAATGTATGCCAATGCCTTAGGCTCATCTATATCAAAAACATATGCGTCTTCGGAATCATCTATTATCTGTAGTTTAATTTCTATACGGCCTCGTGATATGTTATCAGAAATCATGCTTTTAATTTTATCTTCCAGGCAAAGATAACCATAAGGTGCTCGCAGAGATATATCGAGATATCTGCTGTTATAGGAGCGAATTTCTATGGAGACAGTTAATTGATCTTTTGTGCTTTCCGAACTAGCATATGCGGTCATGCTTTTCATCATTTTTTGTTCCCATTAAGTTTTGCTTTGGACATTTCGCCCGGCATCAGGTTGCATTTTTAAATCAACAACATATTTATTCCGTATCATTTCAAGATAAGTAAGCATATTTTTTTCAGTATAGTCAGGGTATGTCCATGATAATTTTCTAAACGATCCTTTTTGATAGATCAGAGTAAGATTTGCAAAAATACCCATACCTATATAGATTCTGTGTGTATAGTTTTTGCCAGTTGCGAGGACAAAACGTTCGTGAAGCATATAACCTGGATCAATGTTGACCAAACGTTTGTCGGTTTTTGAATATTTTTTTTCGATTTTATTTGTAATGATCTTTATTTCCGGCAGAGAACTCTGCTTAACAAGAGACTTAAATGCAAGAACTCGTCTGAAAAGTGGGGATCCCATTTCAGGTTCATAATAGCTAGTATAATTAAAAGGTAACCATGTACTAACCATGTCAATAGAGCCAATTTTTTCAACAAGTTCCGTTAAAATCGGAGCAATAAGGCTCTTTTCCTTCATAAAGAGTCCTGCAACAAGTTTAGCAGGTTTAGGGCTTTGTGGTATACTCATGTTTATAAGATCAGGGTTCATGGTTCATGGTTCAGGGTTCATGGTTCAGGGTTTTTGCCTCATCAATTAGCATAATAGGGATATCATCTCTTATTTCATATAAAAGTTTACAATTATCACATATAAGCCCGTCATTTGTATCGTTAATATATATATTGCCTTTACACTTTGGACATGCAAGTATATTGAAAAGTTCTTCACTTAAAGCCATGATTGCTCTCCTTTATATTAATTAGTTGATGCGGATAAAACAAATATGCTCTATTCTCATTATAGAATTTTTTATAACAGATAATAAAAAGTTTGCCAAGCAGGTTGCATAT
>JAHIKR010000325.1 GCA_018897415.1 Pseudomonadota bacterium | reverse complement strand
TGACAATGGAAATATTTGTAACATAGGGAGCAAGCTTTTTAGCATAATCATTATATTGATTAATTATGCTTTCCGGATCAACTGTTTCATAGGAAAGAAAGTTTTTTAAATAGAAATTTTTTTCTTTTACAATTGATTTTACCTTTTCTTTAAAAAGCTCTTTATCTATTAATTCAATGAATCTTATCCCTCTACGGGTTGCCTTATCTTCATAGCAAGGACCGATCCCGCGTCCAGTAGTCCCAATTTTCTTGTCGCCTTTCATCTTCTCCCTGGCATTATCAACATGCTTGTGATATGGCATAATTATATGAGCTTTTTCGCTTATCTTTAGTTTTTCCGGCCCTACATCTATTCCTTTACTTATTAAGTAATCTATTTCTTCTAATAAAACAGAAGGGTCAACCACCAATCCATTTCCAATAATACAGGTTTTATTCTGTAAAATGCCCGAGGGCACCAGATGGCTGATAAACTGTTCACCTTTAACGACCATCGTGTGCCCAGCATTATTTCCTCCCTGGAAACGTACAACCATATCAGCATACTCTGCCAGCAGATCAACAATTTTACCTTTACCTTCGTCTCCCCATTGAGTTCCTACTATTACAATATTTGACACAGCTCGGCTCCTTTAATCCACAGATTACCCCAGTACGATCTTCCGGACCTACGGGGCAGGCGCAGATTACACAGATTTTTGTGAGTTATTTGGTTAAATTTTTTACTCGACCACTCGACAACTCAACTACTAGACTACTCGACTAATAATGAATTGCGTTTTGAGCGAAAAAAATCCTGAATTAATCTTCTGCACTCATCTTCACATATTCCGCCAATTAGTTCCGGCTGATGATTAAGTCTGGAATCATTTGTAAAATTATAAAGTGATCCAGCCGCTCCCCATTTTGGGTCATTTGTTCCGAAAACTATTCTTGAGACTCTGGCATGCACAATCGCTCCCATGCACATAATACATGGTTCAACGGTAACATACAAAGTTGTGTTTAACAACCTGTAATTAAGAATCTTATTTGCTGCCATTCGCAATGCAAGTATTTCTGCATGAGCTGTGGGATCAGAAAGATTTATTGTGCTGTTATGTGCCTGAGAGAGTATTTCGCCTGATTCAGCAATAATTACAGCACCAATTGGGACTTCATCATTTTGCCCGGCTTTTATAGCCTCGTTTATGGCAAGTTTCATTAATTTTGAATGGTTATCATGCATTTAGTCTATCATAGAAACCCTTGCTCTCAGGGCAAGGTCAGAGTTCAGTGGCTCTGCCAAAAAGGATTGATCAAAATTCGAAGCATGAAATACGAAATACGAAACAAATCCAAATGTACAAAATTCAAATGACCTAAACGGAAGAGAGTATTATCCCTCAAAGGTGGAAAATGAGTACTATGTTTTGAAAATTTGAGCATTTATGATTCGAGCTTGTTTCGGATTTCGACCTGCCCGCCATTGCCAGAGATGCCGGCACCTAAGCTGAATGCTGTCCCAGGCGTTGGCAGGCGGGTATTCGAATTTCGGATTTCATGTCGTTGCAAGTATGGTAGATCATCCCTTCCAGGGTTATTCCAAAGCCGGCCCCCTCTGGAGCCGGATTTTTACTTTAACCTGGGTTAATTTGATTATACCTGAAGCTCAGGCTCGGTTGCTTTGTTATTGACATATATAAAAGTATATCTTAAAAACCTATCAAATTTCAATTTAATTTATTTTTCTTTTGCGCCCGTAGCTCAGCCCGGATAGAGCGCCGGACTACGAATCCGTAGGCCGCAGGTTCGAATCCTGCCGGGCGCACCATGATTTCCGCTATATCTTTTATACCCAACTACTTGCCTTTAAATATTAATTAATTATATATATTTCTAACTTAAATAAGACAAACTCGTAAAAAAGTCGCCTATACTTGTCATTTCGAGCGAAGCGAGAAATCTTTAGCCTCTAACGCATTGAAAATATAAGATTTCTCCCTGCGGTCGAAATGACATACCGGCTGAATCCGACTTTTTACGAGTTCATCAAATAAATATGCAACATAATTTGGATTTGTGTTATTTACATTTGTAAATAATATATGGTATTTTTAATTTATTTTTCAGTAATATTAATAAAAGATAGCGCTTGTAGTCGATATTCAAATAAATCAAAGAGTTAAAAATATAAATTAAAGTATAAGTTTAATAAAATCAGGGCGGAGATCAGGTGAGTGGAGAGGAATAAGAATGCAATCAAAAAAAAATAAAAAATTAACGCAGGAGATATCAAAACTCCAGAATTCCATTCGTTATCATCATAAATATTCAGTTGGGAAATTATGGGAAAATGCATCTCAGAATGATCTTTTAAATGCGGTTTCTCTTGCGGTAAGGGAAAGAATGATTGATGGGATGCTGGAAACAGAGAAACGCTATCATAAGGATAGCGTTAAGAGATTGTATTATTTTTCTATGGAATATCTAATAGGTCGTTCTTTAGGTAACAATCTATATAATCTAAAGATGTTTGATGCTTGTAAAGAAGCTCTAATGGGTATGGATATTGATTTAGAAACATTATTAGAAGTTGAATGTGATGCAGCATTAGGAAATGCAGGGCTTGGTCGCCTAGCAGCTTGTTTTCTTGATTCATTGGCAACATTGGATATGCCTGGTTTTGGTTATGGAATAAATTATGAGTTTGGTCTTTTTAAGCAGCAAATTAATAATGGATATCAAAAAGAGAAACCTGATCAATGGTTTAGCGAAGAATCGCCCTGGTTGATATATAGGCCGGAGGATTCTTGTGTTATTCCAATTTACGGCAAGATCGAGCATACTAAAGACAGAAATGGTGATTATAATCCAATGTGGATGGATTGGAAGTTAATGGTTGGTGTTCCTCATGATATGCCAATTGTAGGTTATGGAGGCCGTACTGTTAATTATTTAAGGCTATTTTCAGCACGGTCTTCAGATGAGTTTGATATACAGATATTTAATGAAGGTGACTATCTTAAAGCTGTTGAAGAGAAAGTTTCGTCAGAAACAATTTCAAAGGTACTTTATCCAGCAGATACCGTAAAGCCTGGAAAGGAACTTAGGCTTGTTCAAGAATATTTTCTAGTTGCGTGTTCAATTAGAGATATAATTAGGCGATATTTAAAAAATCATGATTCATTTGATAACTTTTCTAAAAAGGTTTCCATTCACTTAAATGATACCCATCCTGCTATAACTGTAGCCGAATTAATGAGAGTACTAATAGACGAAAAAGATTTGTCTTGGGAAAAAGCATGGGATATTACTCAAGCAGCGATAGGTTATACTAACCATACTTTGATGCCTGAAGCATTGGAGAAATGGCCTGTTAGCCTCTTGGAACATGTATTACCCCGGCATTTGCAGATAATTTACGAAATTAACCGCCGCTTTCTTTATGATGTGGCGGTCAGATTTCCAAATGATCCTGAACGGCTGCGCAGAATGTCTATAATTGAAGAGGATGAGTCTGATAAGATTCGCATGGCATATCTTTCAATTGTTGGGAGCCATTCAGTTAACGGGGTTTCTACTCTTCATTCAGAGCTTCTGAAGACTTCTCTTGTCCCTGATTTTTATGAATATTGGCCTGAACGATTTAATAATAAAACAAATGGAGTTTCTCCAAGAAGATGGCTTAACAATTCTAACCGCTTATTGTCTGAACTTTTAAAAAAAACAATTGGTGAGAGTTGGATTACTAATTTATACAAACTTAAAGAACTTGAAAATTTTGCTGAAGATGCTTCATTTCAGGAGGAATTCCTTGCCATTAAAAAGAAGAACAAAGAAAGTCTTGCAAATTTGATTTTTGATACATGTAAAGTTAAAATTGATATTGATTCAGTTTTTGATATACAGGCTAAACGCATACATGAGTATAAAAGGCAACTTTTAAATGTGATGTGTATAATCCATCAGTATCTAAAATTTATTGAAGATAAAAAGATGCTTCCCGTTCCCAAAACTTATATATTTGCCGGTAAAGCTGCGCCAGAATATTTCATGGCAAAACTTATAATCAAGCTTATCAACAGTGTTGGTGCAGTTATTAACAACGACAAAAGAATTAGTGATTATATAAAAGTTGTGTTTATACCGGACTACCGTGTTTCTTTAGCAGAAAAAATCATTCCTGGTGCTGATTTGAGTGAACAAATATCCACTGCCGGCATGGAGGCATCCGGAACTGGAAACATGAAATTCGCCATGAATGGTGCTCTAACAATCGGCACTTTGGACGGTGCTAATATTGAGATTATGGAAGAGGTTGGATCTGAGAATATTTATATATTTGGCTTGAAAGTTGAAGAGATATTTCAGATGCGAGGCTCTTACAATCCCTTGGCTCTATACAATGAAAATCCCACAATAAAACAAGTTATGGACGCCATAAATTCCGATATGTTCTGTAAAAGTGAACCAGGACTTTTCAAACCTATATATAAAAAGATACTTTATGAAGGTGATCTTTATTTGCATCTCGCGGATTTGCAATCATATATAAACACACAGGAGAAGGTCTCCAGAGATTATCTTAGCAGTTCAGTATGGGCAAAAAAGGCTATTTTGAATGTTGCTCGAACAGGCAAATTTTCAAGTGACCGAACTGTTTCTGAGTATGCACGTGATATCTGGGGGATTACGTCAATATATTAACTGCTCAGGTTCACAGTTCCAGGGTTCAAGGGTTCAGGGTTCACCGAAATCTGAACTGTCTTGAGAGCAAGGTTATCAAAAGAAAAATAACCCTGAACGGTGAACTTTTGAACCGTGAACGCTTACAAATCGAGAAATAATTATGCCTGAAACACATGATAAATACATAAAAGCTCTTATGGATATTAGCAGGGCCATTACTTCCGACCTGTATTTGGAAGATATCCTTAAGCTTATTTTGATGGTTACGGCAAGGGTGACCGGAGTTGAAATTTGTTCATTATGGCTTATAGATGAAAGCGTCAGTCCGATAAAGATTCGTCTTAAAGCTTCT
>JAHIKR010000039.1 GCA_018897415.1 Pseudomonadota bacterium | reverse complement strand
TTATTGTAGCAGAAATAAAGGCGCCTTGGGTCATTTTGAGCAAAGGCGATACAGAACCTGAGAGCAGTGCTGAAAATCGGTTTAAAGGAACGGTATCCACCGTCATTCGTGGTAAAATCACTACCGAATACATAGTATCACTTCCGGATGGTACTGAATTATGTTCAGTGGTCACAGAGGAAAGTAGACGGCGGCTTGGTTTAAAGGAAGGAGACACAGCATGGGTGTTGTTTAATTCATTTTCAATCATACTCAATGTTGACTGAATCGGGAACCAGCGCCCAATCTACTCGAAGCGGGCTTCTGACTCAGGCGCATCCGTTTCTTCCGGGAAATCAGCAAAAGGAAAAGGCAGCGTGTTTTCGTTTGATGGATTCCATTGGTTTTCCTATGTTTTTGTCTATTGTCATGGTTGGTCCAAAAGGATATTTTCGAGCTCTTTTAGGCTATTAATATAAAAGTCAGCATCAAGAGAGCTGTTTTTATATGCTATCAGATGTATTCCTGCTGCTTTTGCTGCTATTTCGTCCAGACTTGAGTCTCCTATATAAATTAATTGACTGGGTTCTATATTAAAATGTTCCACTATTTTAATTAGCTGATCGGGGCTGGGTTTGGGGTTTTCTACATCAAGCGCACTTACTACCAGATCAAAGTATTTTTCGAGGCCATGGTCAATAAGAACTCTCTGCATTGTGTCTGTCCGGTTTGTTGCAACCGCGGCCCTATATTTAGGCTTTAGCCTTTTAAGCAAAGGCTTTAGATAAGGTTCAATCTCCATATACTTTAAAAATGGAATATAGCTCATTTGCTTTCGATATATCTGAGCTGCTTCGATGCTTTTTTCATCGCCAAAAAGTTTGGCAATAGCTTTATCTGCTGTGTGCATGTGTGTGTATACGAACTGCTCATGAGTCATATCAGCTTTGCCGAAATGATTTAGAATTTTATTATAGTAAGCTGTGTTTGCTTTGACAGTATCAAACATAACTCCGTCGCAGTCAAAAGCGACAACTTTAATATTGTTCATAAAAATCTTTTACTTCCTCTCCTTGATATTTCCGTAAACACTTATTTCAATTTTTGGACGTATTTTGCTATTGGTTTCCAAATAGATTATGTCGAAAAAACGGCTTTTTTCATTTTTTGTATTTTCTACAGTCAATACGTATTCTGCTTTTTTTGATAAAGTTACAACTTTTTCTAGTTTAAAGCTTATGTTATTACCCTTTTTGGCTTTTACTCCAATTATTTTAAAAGGATATTTTTTTTCAGGAATTATTTTAATTGATTGCTTTATCGGCTCTCCAATATAACCCATAAGAATTATTCTGTTAGGAGTAATAGTTACAAATTTATCAACTTTGCCCCAAATAACAAAATTTAATTTTGGATGCTTTTTGTCATTAGTATGAACAACTATGTTTTTCTTGAGCTCTTTTCCACCATATCCACTTGAATCGACTTTAATATTAATTTTGCCCTCTCCGCCCGGAGAGATGAGTCTCGGGAAATAGACCGTAGTACACCCTCAGCCGGTTTCGACTTTTTCAATATTAAGATTAGCAGTCCCTTTGTTTTGAATAATAAAATAATGATCTATTTCAGTACCTTCAACAACCTCGTTAAACTCATAGTTATCTACAGGCAGATAGGCAAAACAGTATGTATTAACTGTATTTTCGGCTTTTAAAGATGCATTCAAATTTAAAATAAGAAAAAAAAGAATAAAAAGGGAAAAGAGGTTTTTAATCTTCATTTCTAAAACTCCTTGAAAGTAAAATTTTAGATTTTCATTAGCTCAGCTCTACCCTTTGTATCTCTGAGGTATCGGTATCAACAAAACAGAACCCCGGATAGCCGTCTTTCCCCATAATCTCACCGGGATTTAAAAGTATGGTTTGACCTATATTCTTTATAATGTGCGTATGAGAATGTCCGTAGCATACCAGTTTACATTTGCTGGTTGCTGCAATGCCTTCTCCTACTATATCTTCATGGGCAAATCCAACATTAAATCCATTTATATCAATATTGCCGATGAGGCCATGAAGTTTGATATTTGTAAAAGTAGTTAGAGAAAACTTTGTCAGAAGGTACTGGTCTCCGTCATTGTTCCCAAAAACTCCGTGAACAGGGATATCCGCTTCATTGAGTTCTTTTAGCATAAATGGGGCAATAAAATCACCACAATGAATAATCATGCCTGCATTTTTATTTTTTATTATTCTAAGTGCTTTGCGCAAATTCCATATGTTATCATGGCTGTCACTCATTACTGCAATAATCATAATTCCCTCTGTGAGGTCTCTATTTTTACATCATAAAAAAAGGATCCATATCTACAACTACTTTAACTTTTTGCCTGTAAAATTTTGATGAGTTTCTGAACATCATTAGATGAATTAAGCTGTGAAGTTCTCTTGCACTCAGGCTTTTTAAAAGAATTTGCCATCTATACTGTTTTGCTATTCTGGGCAGGGGCGCTTCAATGGGCCCTAATACTTCTATAGTTTTTATAAAAGATTTATTATTTCTTTTCAAGGTATTGCAGAGATTTCCCACTGCAAGAGCATGCTGCCTTGTTTTTTCCTTGTCATTCCCGGAAATTTTAATCTGCACCATCCTTGAGAACGGCGGATATTTCAGGCTCTTTCTAAAGTGTATTTCTTTATTGTAAAATGCTTTAAAGTCCTGGATTTTTGCAGATAGTATGCTGAAGTGTTCGGGATTGAAAGTTTGTAATATTACCCTGCCGGATACCTCCCCCCGGCCAGCTCTTCCAGACACCTGAGCGAGAAGCTGAAACGTTCGTTCTCCTGCACGGAAATCAGGCAGGCTTAAAGAAAGATCGGCACAGATTATGCCGACCAAGGTAATATTCGAAAAGTCATGACCTTTTGCTATCATCTGGGTTCCAACAAGTATATCTATTGTGTTATTTTTCAGGCCCTTAAGTAGTTTTAAAATAGAACCCTTGCGGACAGTGGTATCACGATCCATTCTGGCTACTTTTGCATCTGGGAAGAGGGACTTGGCTGCGGCCTCGATTTTTTCTGTACCAAGTCCTAATAATTTGATGCTGGCAGATCCACAGGTTGGGCAATTTGAGGTAGATGCCAATGTAAAACCACAGTAATGGCACTTGTATGCATTAGCTCCCTTGTGAAAAGTAAGAGAAATATCACAATTCCTGCACCTGATAGCTTTGCCGCATGATGCACAAACCGGAAAGCTCGCAAAACCCCGCCTGTTTAAGAATAGCAGAATCTGTTCTTTACGTTCCAGGGTTTCTTTCATGGCCTCGTAAAGCTCAGATGAAATAAACCTTTTAACTCCTCTATAATCTCTGCTCTTGCGCAGATCGATTATGGTGATCTCAGGGAGAGGTCTTTTTTCTATGCGTTTTTTCAGAGTCAGTTCAGTAAATTTATTTATCGTAACATTATAGTATGACTGAATCGAAGGTGTGGCAGATCCCAGCAATGCAACACCATTGTTTAGCTTCGCTCTAACAACAGCAAGATCCCTTGCATTATAGCGGAGGCCGCTTTCCTGCTTGTAAGAAGTATCGTGTTCCTCATCTACGATAATGATTCCGATATTATTAAAAGGTGCAAAAATAGCTGATCTTGCGCCTATGGCTATGGTTGCTTTTCCTGAGGCTATGCGCCTCCACTGGTCATAACGTTCACCTGCTGAAAGCCCGCTGTGAAGCAGAGCAATACACTCTCCAAAGCGAGCCCTAAACCGCCTTTCCATCTGTGATATAAGGGCAATTTCAGGAACAAGCACCAGGACGTTGTATTTTTTCTTTATAGCCTCTGCAGCAAGCTGCATATAGACTTCTGTTTTTCCGCTTCCTGTGACTCCTGCCAGTAGAAAGGTTGAAAAACCTTTATCAATGGAGTTTACAACTTTTGAAATGGCTTGTTCCTGTTCTTTTGATAGTATATGGGCGGTATCGGTCTCAATAGATTCGCCGAATGGATCGCGATAAACTCTTTTTTCAACAATAGAAATATAACCCTTGTTTCCCAAAGATTTAATTAACCCGGGAGCGGACGGTACCAGCTCTTTTAATTTTTTTACAGATAGTTCACCTTCTTCTTTTAATGTATCTATTATTTTCTTTTTTTGAGCCGAAAGACCCTTAACTGAGATTTCTGAGCTGGTTAACGATACATAACGCTCCAACTTCAGTCTTGTTCTTCCTCCTTTTAGTTCATACTTGCTGACAATCAATCCCATGTTTTCCATGGCTTGAATTAAGGAGGTCGGAATGTCTTTTTTAATAATTTTACAAAGATTTTTTCGTTGGCGGGCTTCAGATTCAAGAGAGCTTAAAACTTTCCTTTGAATAGGAGGAACAGAACTATCTTTGATAGCATTTTTACCATTTTCTGTAATGGATAATATAGCATATTCATAAAGATTTAGTCCGCCTGGAAGTGCACTTTTTATAACTTCTCCAATTGGATATATGTAGTATTCTGAGATCCACCTGAAAAATGGTACTATTGATGAAGGAAAAAGAGGCTTTTCATCAAGAATATCCAGAATTGGCTTTATTTCAATCTCACTCCGCCTTGTTTTTTCACCTGGCCCAAGTATGTATCCTGTCACCTTGCGCTTACCAAAGGGAACAAGGACTCTCTTCCCAACAGATATAAACTTAGAAAGATTTTCCGGGATCTGATAGGTAAAGGTATTATATACTGGAAGAGCTATAGCTACATCTATATATTTTGAATAAGTTATCATTAATTATCAACCTGTGCGGTTAGCCTTTGGATTTTAGCTAACAACTAACCACTAACTGCACAGGTCCCGATTTTTAAGTTGCAATATGTAAAATCCATGTTAAAATTCAAATAATTTTGTTGTTAATATCTGTCAATGCATAAGTTAATATGACAAAAATCGGATAATTTTTGAAAGGAGGCACAGATGTATAAAATGTCAAAAATACCCATGATCATTTTTTTAATTACAGGTCTTGTGCTTATACCTTTTGGATCCTCGGCCTTTGCGCAGAAGCAGGATTTGTTTGAAGAAAACAGTGCTGAACAAATGGTTTTTGATTTTTTTCTTGTTAGACCCCTTGGTATTGCTGTAACAGCCGTGGGAACTGCCGTGTTCATTGTCTCTCTTCCATTTTCAGCCTCGGGTGGGAATGTTAAAGAGGCATTCTGCAAAATGATAGCAGAACCCGCCCAATTCACATTTGCAAGACCATTGGGGAATTTAAGTGATTATTAATTAACTTGCATTAATTTAATACGCATTTATTCAAATGTTCAATATTTTTAAAACCTGACCCTCTGAGTCGGGATTCTTTACTTAACGACTCTGAGTTTGTGTGTTTTCTGCAGTTTTTCCCAGAGCTTATTCATTATATTAGTGTATTCACTGTCATCCACTTCTGTATCAGTTTTTCCTCTGACATACTTATTAAAAACATTTTTAAGCATTTCAACATGTTCTTTATTCATATTGGCAATAGCGACTCTTTCTTTCAGGGGTAACTCAGAGATGATCTCCTCAATGATTTCATCTACAGAAGATAAATAATTGTTTATATCTTTTGAATCAGGTTTGTCTGGCATTTCTTAAATTTCTTAACAAAAAAACCGGGGGATGGCCCCGGCTTTAAAAGCACTTATTTTAATTGGTCGGGGCGAGAGGATTTGAACCTCCGACTTCCTGCTCCCAAAGCAGGCGCGCTTCCAGGCTGCGCCACGCCCCGATTTGGCGGTCTAATTACCACGCTTTTATTATTCATGCAAGCACTATAAATTGGAAAAAAAATCTTCTATTCCTTTGCTTATTCCTTTAGCAAAATTAGATAAAACTTTTGCGTCCTTTAGCTCTTTTTCTTCGGCAGGGTTGCTTATGTATCCGGTTTCTATAAGTATTGCTGGCATATCTGCGCCGGACAGCACCAGGACAGGTGCGCCCTGGACCTTACATTTTGCAAATTCTATATGTTCATTAATGCGATTTTTTACTGATTCAGCTAAAACATGACTTGTTGCTTTGTGCCTGTCTTGGATATTATGCCACTGAGGCTGGATGTTCTTGCTTTTGATTGTTTTTAATGTCGTGCTTTCTAAAATATTTGCAGGCCATGATATTTCATTATAGTAATAAATATATATGCCGTTCGCTTTATGCAAAAAGCTTCCGCCAGAGTGTATGCTGATAAAAAGGTCTGCTTCCAGATGGTTGGCTGCATCAATTCTGCCAGGGTTGTCAAGACGGTAGTCATCTGTTCTCGTGAGAAAGACCCTGTATTTATCTTCAAGTTCTTTTGCAATAATATGGGCGAGCTTTAAACTTAGTGTTTTTTCATAAGTCCCATTCGTACCCTGAGCGCCTTTATCATGCCCTCCATGACCGGGATCTAATACAATAATTTTTTTGTTATTATAACTTGTCTCTTTTGCCATTACTTCGGCTGTGTTCGCCATAACGAGCATGGCAAAGAACAGTAATATGGCAATATAGCGATAAATTGAAAATATGTTGCAATATGCCGACATAAAAGCTATTCTTTTAATTTTACCTTGACACAAATAGTGTTTAATATTATTTTTTATAACTATGTTACTCAGGCTTGCGTGAACGGCACCATACCCACTCAGTTAGTATGATGCTAAACAACCCCGGCATATATCCCATGCAAAATATCTCCTATGTGCGTGGCTTGGCCAGTTCCCAGGGCTTAGTGGTTTAGAAATGATGCAGTATTAGTTTGCTGTTTTTAAAAAACATTTATTCTCATCCTCCATGCCTATTTAAAACATTTGATAAATAAAAAGGGCGCTAGACTTGAGTATGTTAGTTTAATATTATTGAGCGTAATGTCAAATATAAAAATTATGCGAGAGTGGCGGAATTGGTAGACGCACTGGACTTAGGATCCAGCTCTGGTAACAGAGTGGGAGTTCAACTCTCCCCTCTCGCACCAGTCAAAATTAAATTTATTGGAAAGGAAGCTTATGCAAGTTATTGTTGAAGATCTTAGTGCCGTTAAGAAGGTGCTACATATTGAAATTCCTGAAAAGGATGTTGTAAGTGAGCTGGACAAGGCTTATAAAGATTTGAAAAAAAATGCTAAGGTAAAGGGTTTCCGCCCAGGAAAGACCCCCAGATCGGTTTTGGAGAGGTTATATAAGAAGGATGTTAATGCCGATGTTTCTTCAAAATTAATTCAGGATTCCCTAATAGATGCTATCAAGGAGACAGATCTGAGGATTGTTGGAAGACCTGAGATTGAGCCTCCTATTGTGGATGGAAATGGGCCATATAAATATGATGCTACTGTTGAGATAGAACCTGAAATTGAAGACGTTGATTTTAAGGGATTGACTCTTAAGAAAAATCTATACAAAGTTAGTGCTGAAGAGATAAATGCGCAGCTTAAAATGCTCCAGAAAAATCTGGCCCAACAAAAAACTCTCGAAGAAGATCGTCCGGCACAGGAAGGAGATTTTGTCCTTATAGATTACGAAGGATTTAAAGACGGTAAACCATTTGCAGAAACCCAGAAAACAGAGAATTTTACATTAAAAATAGGTGACGGCCCTATTTTAAAAGAGTTTGATGAACAATTGATTGGCATGAGAACAGGTGAAACTAGAGAAGTCAAGGTTCATTTTCCTGAAGACTATTTTAATAATAAAGTTGCTAATCTTGAAATAACATTTAATGTAAAACTAAATGGAATAAGGGAAGTTGTGCTCCCTGCTATAGATGATGAGTTTGCAAAGGATCTTGGTAAATATGGAACTTTGGAGCAGTTGAAGGAGGAAATAAGGAATAATTTATTAAAAGGTTATGAAAAAAGATCTGACCAGGAAGTGCAAGAGCAGATTTTCACTACATTGTTGGAGAAAACAAACTTTGAGGTGCCTGATTCTTTGGTTGAATTTGAGCTTGAAGGTATAATTGATGAAGCTGACAAGACCTTGGCATACCATGGTACGTCTTTAGAAGAGCGAGGTCTAACCAAGGAAGATCTTGCGGAAAAATATCGCGATACCGCTGAAAAACAGGTAAGGCGCCGCCTGATCCTGAAAAAGATTATTGAGCAGGAGAATCTAACCCTTTCTAATGAAGATCTGGAAAATGGCTACAAGGATATGGCCAAAGCCTTTAACAGGCCTCTTGAAGAAATAAAGAATTTTTACGAGCAGAAAGATAGCAACATTGAACTTTTAAAAATTTCTCTACTTGAAAAAAAAGCTTTAAAGCTTATTATTGAAAATAGCAGTCAGGAAATTGTGGAACCTGAATTGGAATCAAAAGATACTGGAACTTAGTTCGCTTCGCTTACAATTGGTCGAGTGGTTGAGTGGTTCAAGGCCCCTTACAACTCGACAACTCGACTATTTAACCACTCGACTAAAGTCGTGGGAATTTCAATAGGTTGTAGAAATTTCGAGACAATAAAGGAGAACAGTTTTGCCATTAATACCCATGGTAATAGAACAAACCAGCAGAGGAGAGCGTGCCTATGATATATACTCCAGGCTGCTCAAGGACAGAATAATTTTTCTTGGAACACCGCTGAATGATGAGATCGCAAATCTTTTAATTGCGCAGCTCCTTTTTCTTGAATCAGAAGACCCTGATAAGGACATAAATTTTTATATAAACTCTCCAGGAGGATTAGTTACATCCGGTTTGGCAGTATATGATACCATGCAGTAC
>JAHIKR010000324.1 GCA_018897415.1 Pseudomonadota bacterium | reverse complement strand
CTTGTTGAGGATGAAAAAGGGGCTTACCTGGCAAAATTCGCCAGCACAAAGGATCAGTTGGATATTGTAAGCCTGGAAGCCGCTGCCATGGAACTTGCCCGCAATGCCGGCATTGACACGGCCGAAACAAGGCTTTTTTCGTTGGGCTCCCGCCAATGTCTGCTGGTGAAACGATTTGATCTTAATAAGGCCGGTGGCCGCAATCACATGGTCAGCATGCAGTCACTGCTCAAGGCCGACGGATATTACTATGCCGGCTACAGGGACATGGCAGAGGTAATTAGGCATGCTTCCACGCAACCAGGGCACGACCTCCAGAGGCTTTACAAACAGATGGTGTTCAATGTGATGATCGGGAATACCGATGACCACCTGAAAAATTTCCTTATGTTGCACAATGATGAAGGCTGGAGACTGAGTCCTGCATTCGACCTGGTGCCGAACATCGGTTTTAACAGGGAACATGTGCTGCGCATCGGGCTTGATAACAGGCCGCCTGATCTTGAAGCACTCCTGCAGGAGGCCAGGCATTTCGGGTTAAAACGACGACAACAGACTGTAGAAGTGGTCAGGCATGTTCATGAGGCTGTCTCCGGGTGGAGCACAGTTTTTAAAGCATGTAATGTGCCGGAAAAGGATGCAGAAAGCATCGGTAGAGATATCAGCCAACGGCTGGAAAAATATTGAGATAGCACCACTTCAGGATGGGATCCGATCTATGGGAAAAGTCCAGCAACACATCCCATGAAAATCATTGACAGAAGTGTTGTCTTGGATTATTTTCGTAAGCGTTCACAGGTTCAAAAGTTCACCGTTCAGGCCCGCCTGCCATCCGTCGGGCAGGGTTATAAGAAACTTAGGCATTTGTTATAGCGTAAAAACTAAGGAAATGGAGTAAATGAATAAGTTGCCACGACTTGATAAAAAGATATTGTCGGTTGGGACGCTTGATGACATAGATGATGAAAAGGCTTTCTGGCTTTCCAAAAGTGTACAGGAACGATTAGCAGCTATAGAGTTGAATCGAAGGATGGTATATGGACAAGATCGAGCTACATCCAGACTTCAAAAATTTTTTGAGACTTCTGAACTCGCGAGGCGTTAACTATTTAATAGTTGGCTACAATAAATAGGAGCGGTGACAAATGAATTTTAAGTTAGAAGAAATGACAACAGAAGATAAATTGAAGGCAATGGAAGTCCTATGGGATGATATTTGTCGAAATTTACCTGATTTCTCATCACCCGCATGGCATGAACATATTTTGAAAGAAAGAGAACAAAAATTGAGAGAGGGCAAAGACAAGTTTGTTGATTGGGATCAAGCTAAGAAAGATATATTGGCCTCGGTCCAATGAAAATCAAAATCCTTGAATCAGCAAAAGAAGATTTGAAAGAGGGTTTTCATTTCTATGAATTTCAAGAAAAAAGATTCCCTTTCGCAATTTATTACGGTATCGAAGAAAATGAAGTGAGGATTTACGCTGTAATAGATTGCCGAAGAGATCCTGCTTGGATAAGGCGGAGATTGCAATAAACAGGGAGTCTGTGCAAGCTGCCATTGCTTATGCAGCCGAACTTACGCGCTTATCCACCACAGGATTTTTCCGGTTTGATTGTCCTCAGGCGGAAGAGATAATCCTAAAGTGGCCAGATAAATCATTATTAAAGAAAAGCAACCCGAAGGGAGCGAAAAGCCTATGAAGAAGGTTAAGACAGAATTAGAGGATGAGCTTCGTCCAGAGTATGATCTGAAGACTTTGCGTGTCAGAAAGATCGGTCCTGAACGGAAGAGCTTTTTTAGATCAATGGTTCAGATAGAACCGGATGTTGCGGAAGTGTTTCCGGATTCAGGATCAGTGAATGAAGCACGGTATAGTCCAGATACATAGGTGACATTATAGTCTTGATACATGGGTAACACAAGTTTAATTCATATGGGTATCTGAAAGGAGGTACCCATATGCCTTGGAGGAGTTTATTACCCATGGAAGAAAAGATTCGTTTCATCG
>JAHIKR010000323.1 GCA_018897415.1 Pseudomonadota bacterium | reverse complement strand
TTATGCACACAGCCGTTCCTATATTTCAAAGCTTTGTCGCCGATATGACTTTATCTTATCCTCTTGCGAAGAGATAAGGATCCGCAAGGACAGAGGTAAGTGGATCATGGGTGATGCCTTTGTACTCTATAAATAAGCACCCAAATCAAGCCGCAATATACAAATCGCCGGTTATTATTTGTTCTTGACCCCAAAAGTTGTTTTATATTATTAATAATAAATTTAATAAGATGGGGATTTTCTTTTTTTGACAGGATATACATGATGATCAAGATTAGAGAAAAAGTAATACAAAAAATAGCTTAACAGCGAAATCTGCATAAATGGGAAACAGAAGTTTGGGTGTCTGAAGCACCAACACATATAATCCATTTCAATGGAGAAAGATTTTTAGGTCCATATGAATAACAATTAAGGCTTTATTAATGGGTAGCCGGTAATTTTGGGATTTGGGATGCTCTTTAGTTCTACAGCGTTAGATATATTTTTGTTTTTATTACCTATCTAACTTTAATTTACAGGGGGATTGTTCTAAAACTGCAAATGTGAAGGAATGTCCCAGAAATCCACCCGAATATAATACAAAATTATGACTGAAATAATAAAAACTTGAAGATTTGAGGCATAAAATGGGCCATCTAAGAACAGGAAACATACCTAAAACAAGAAAATGGCGGGATGTTGTCTTTTCGATTAGCTCATTATCCGGCATAGGTGATATCCCTTATGATGAGATTGCTGAAAAAACTTTAGAAGCGAGTAACCAATTTTTAAGGAGGTTGCCTTACGATGAAGCCTTTCAATGCTGTTTCCAATTTTTAGTCACACTCTCTATAGCCGGTCGAGATCAGGATGTCGGCAAATCAGCTAAGAATTTCGGAATTAATATTGAGGGCGAACCCACAAAAATTAAACTTTCCAAAGCTCTAAGAGATTGGATAGATGCTAACCATCCGAAATCGTATGATTCTGAAATAGCAAGTCTTGCACGGCAAGCAACTGCTGACACAATAGCTTCATGGATTAACGAAAACTCATCCGCTAATCAACTAAGCTTATTCTCTGTTGAAGAAGATCCATATAGACCTTGGAGAGTTTCTTCTAAAGGCGATGGCTTTTGTAAATTAACCCGAAGCTTCTTTTCAAATTTTACATCAAGATACCTAAACTTTTTTTTAAGTAGAGCAGCTAACTCGAATCTTAAAACTTACGATGAACGTCGCAAATTTAATGATGCTATAAATAAAAACTCTGAAAAAGTAGCTCAACATGCTTTTGAAACAACTAAGTTAGTACAATCATTTTCTGCAGGATGGTTTAATAAGCAATCCAAAAAAGAATCGGCCCCTTCCTTTCATGATATTCGAGGATTTCTAATCCATTCCTTTGAGAAGCTGAGAGAAGAATTTCGTATTCAAAAGGAGGGGCAGTAATGTTAAATTCTGAAAAGATTTATTCATTCTGCTACAATTGCTCTCCAAATAAAAAATTCAGCAAGTCAATCATTCTCGAATATCGCAAGGGACCAAATAAAAATGTATCGTTTTACTTACCGAAGTTCATAAATGAATTAGATTTTGTGCCCGATAGGTATCTGGATCTTTTAGAAATTGCATCATACATTTATTGCGCTGATCGATATATTTCTCGGGGAAATAAAAAAAGCCCTTATTTTACAGGCTGGAACCGAAATTTTGAGCATAACGTTTTTGTACGTGATTATAAATTTTGGTCAAAACAAAAGGTACGAACAAAGCTCGAATCTACCCTATCTTTTCTTTCTGGTGATTCACATCAATTTAAGTTTTTTCCAGGTCATATTACGCCAAAAGTTCATATGTTCGATGGAGAACATTATTGGCCATCATTACAAAGTAAAAACTCATCTGTAGTAATGTTTTCCGGAGGGTTAGACTCTACATGCGGAGTGCTGGATCTTTTAGCAAACACGTCCCAAAATATCTATCTGGCCAGCCATGTATCATCGCCAGGGATTAAAAAAACCCAAAATTCAATCATTAAAGGTTTATCTAAAAATTTCCCCGACCGTGTACATCATTTAGCATTCGGCTGCAATCTTACTGGTAAGCGTGCCCGAGAAGAAACACAGAGAACAAGGGCTTTCCTTTATGCAGCCGTAGGTGCGACAGTAGCGCGACGATATCATCAAGACCGCATTTTCTTTTTTGAAAACGGCGTCTTAAGCGTAAACTTGCCACCAAGCGAACAATACCAAAACGCAAGAGTAACTCGTACCACACATCCGCGCTTCTTGGCAGATATGGCTGAATTGGTTTCCATGATTAGTGGTAAAACATTCAAAATTGTGAATCCATTTTTTTGGATGACTAAAGCCGATATTATTAAATTATTAAAAGATAATGGTGGATCAGATTATATCAGCAGTACCGTTTCTTGTAGTCGCACCTTCGACAAAGGAGTTAAGCACGATAAAACACACTGTGGTCGATGCTCACAGTGCATAGACCGCAGATTCGGATTCGCTGGAGCTTCGTTGCTTGAACTTGAAAATCGGGGTACATACGCTTACGACTTCGTTACTGATAACATATGTCCAGATAATGATGACGAGTTTGGACGTGAAGAAAGAACTATCCTGGTTGATTATTTAAGGGTAGCGCTTGAGCACTTAAATATTAATGTGGATACTTTTTACGATAACTGGTTGGATCAACTCACTGATTTAGTAGATTGCATTGAAGGTTCTTCTGACGAAAATAAGATTGAAAGGCTACATAATTTATTTGAACGACATGGTAGTCAAGTTAGAAAAGGCATTCTTGCATTTCAAAATGAATATGCAGATATAATGCTCGGAACTAAGCCATCTGAAAATAGTTTATTTGAAATTCTTTCAACACGCCCTTATTTAGAAAAACCAGCCCGATTAGTTGCAAGTAGAATATCTGATATACTAAAAACAAGTGTTCCGTTAGCTTTCCAATCTCGAAAGCCTAAAAATGAAAATGAGGTTCAAGACCAAATAGAGGCTTTATTGAATGACGAAACATATCAATTACAACGAGAATACCCATATGTCCAGTTCGCTTTAGCTCGGACGGTTCCAGATTTTTCTGGGAATTCACCTTCATTGTTCATTGAGGTTAAATATCTGCGGGGTAAAATTTCTCCAAGTCAAGCCAATAAAGAACTATCTGAAGATTTTACAAAATATCCAAACGAAGCTTTCCTCCTTGTTGTAATTTACGATCCAGAAAGAAAGGTCAAAAACGATATGAAATTTTCCAAAGATTTTGAACAGATAAGAGATTGTGAATTTTGCTTTATAAGGTAGATGTCGTTTTGTCACAAATGCCGAACAAGCGCAAGGTGGGAAAAGGGTAGCGAAATCGGCATGTTATTCACAATTCATGTAACTTCTCAATAAGTTCGGGCAATAGCATCTACCCTGTTTTGTCAATTAGTTGGTCGTGTGATAAGAAATCTCACGTAGGGGCGGCTTTACGCCGCCTGCCGAGTCGATTCGGGCGGGGTAAACCCGCCCCTACGGCT
>JAHIKR010000038.1 GCA_018897415.1 Pseudomonadota bacterium | reverse complement strand
TAAACTCTTCGGAACTCTGAGATCTTGAGGATAAAGGACAAGACGTGGATCAGGAGACCACCACATTATTGGTTCATCATCTGAAAACCAGGGGAAAATTCCCATTCTATAGGCAAGCAGAAGACGTTCTGTGCTAAGATCACCGCCTATTGCCAGTAAGCCGTCACTCCCAGATAGTTCGGGTGGAGGAAATATTAATTTATTAGAAAGAAGAAAAACCCTGATCCCTAACCCCCGTAAGCACTAACTTAATAATCAATAATCAATAATCAATAATCAATAATCAATAATCAATAATCAATAATCAATAATCAATAATTAACAATTAATTATTAACTGTACAGTCCAAAGTTCTGTCATTCCTGCGAAGGCAGGAATCCATAACCCATTGATTTTGCTGGATTCCCGCCTTCGCGGGAATGACGGTTCGGTCAAAAGGATATTTCTTTAAAATTCATAGGGTTAAAAAGAACTATGGACTCTTAAGTTATTAATTATTGATTATTAATTATTGATTATTTTTTCCTTATTTAAGCGCTTATGCCCCCGAACCCTGCTCTTTAACCCTGATCTTATCATTTTCTAAATCAACGAAGACCTTGCCCCCGCTCGATAGCTTGCCGAATAGGATTTCATCGGTCAGGATATCTTTAATCTCAGTCTGTATCAGTCTGGAAAGAGGTCTTGCTCCAAAAAGCGGATCATGTCCTTTTTTTGCCATCCAGTTTCTTGCTTTAGAAGAAATGGAAAGAGAAATTTTTTTGATGGCAAGCTGTTCATTTAGTTCAGCTACGAATTTATCCACTATCTTTTCCATAATTTTTACGCTAAGAGGATTAAAGCTGATTATTCCATCAAGACGGTTCCTGAATTCAGGGTTAAAGAACTTTTCAACAGCTTTTTTTCCTTTATTTTTCGTATCATACTGAGTTTCTCCAAAACCGATAGAATGAGCACTCATTTCCCTTGCCCCGGCATTTGAGGTCATCATAATAATGACATTCCTGAAGTCAGACTTCCTGCCGCTATTATCCGTCAGGGTGGCATGGTCAAAAACCTGAAGCAGAATATTAAACATATCTTGATGAGCTTTTTCTATTTCGTCAAGAAGCAGAACGCTGTAAGGATGTTTTCTTGTGCCGTCGGTTAAAAGTCCGCCCTGATCAAAACCGACATAGCCCGGAGGCGCGCCTATTAGACGAGCCACAGCGTGTTTTTCCATATATTCACTCATATCAAAACGTAATAACTCTATACCAAGGATTGCTGCGACCTGTCTTGCAACCTCTGTTTTCCCAACGCCGGTAGGCCCGGTAAATAAAAAAGCTCCAACAGGTTTACCTGGAATACCAAGACCGGCACGAGAACGCTTAATAGAACTAACTAAAGATTTTATGGCATCATCTTGACCAAAAATGACTTTTTTTAGATCTTCTTCAAGACTCTCTAATTTTGCTTTATCAGAGGTTGATATACTTCTAATTGGAACCCTGGCAATCTTTGCGACAATCTTTTCAATGTCTTTTGGATTGATATTCTTTCTTCGAGAAACGCCGGAAAGCTTGATAAATGCGCCGGCCTCATCAATTACATCAATTGCCTTATCTGGAAGATAGCGATCATTTATGAATTTAGCAGACAACTCGGCAGCAGCTTTAAGCGACTGATCAGTATAAATAATTCCATGAAAATTTTCATAATGAGGCCTGAGCCCTTTTAAAATTTTAACTGTCTCAACGACTGAAGGCTCATTAATCTCGATTTTTTCAAAACGACGAGAAAGAGCCCGGTCTTTTTCAAAGTAATTCTTATACTCTTCATAAGTAGTTGATCCGATACACCTCAAATCGCCGGCAGCAAGAACCGGCTTCAGTATATTTGATGCATCCATGGAACCACCGCTGGTCGCACCTGCCCCAACAACTGTATGAATCTCATCAATAAACAAAATAGCATGTTTTTTATCTTTCAGCTCCGAAAGAACCCCTTTTAAGCGCTGCTCAAAGTCCCCGCGAAACTTTGTTCCAGCCAGAATAGCGCCGAGGTCAAGAGAATATATGCAAATATCTTTAAGCACATCCGGAACATCCCCAGCATATATCTTATTTGCAAGCCCCTCTGCCATAGCTGTTTTCCCGACACCGGGATCGCCGACATAAACAGGATTATTTTTATTTCTTCTGCAAAGCACCTGAATAGTACGTTCGAGTTCCAATTTGCGTCCTATAAGGGGGTCTATTTTTCCTTCTGAAGCCCTTTTCACAAGGTCAATAGTAAAAACCTCAAGGAAATCAGAACTTTTCTTTTTTTCCTCTTTCTCAGTTTTCGCAAGTCCTCCACCTCTATCCCGAAAAGGAAAGTTAGTAATATCATGAGATATATAGTTTAGAACATCAAAACGCACAATTCCTTCTCTGTTCAAAAAATATACTGCATAGGAATCTTTTTCCTGAAACATGGATGCAAGCATGTCAGATACTGAGACTTCACTTTTTTCGGCAGAGCGTGCATGATTAACTGCCCTCTGAATAACTCTCTGGAAACCTACCGTCTGTTGCAGTACGTACTCATCCCCTTCCGGAATTGTTTCAAGATTTTTACTTAAAAAGTCCTCAAGAACATTATTCAGGTTTTCAACACTTCCTCCACAGCTCTCAATAATCTCTTTGCCTGAGTTATTATATAAAATAGCGTAAAGCAGATGTTCTATACAGACATACTCATGGCGCCTTTTCTTGGCCTCTCTGACAGCAAAACCAAGAGTTGTGCTTAATTCTTTACTAATCATAATTCAGACCTCGTTAGTAACTACTCAGGTTCACGGTTCAAAGTTCACGGTTACTCTTTTTCCATAGTACATTTAAGAGGAACTTCTCTTTCTCTTGCCAAGGCGTGAACTGTATCCACCTTTGTCTCAGCAACTTCGTATGTATAAACACCGCAAATTCCAATTCCTTCTTTGTGAACCTTCAACATAATCATTGTAGCATCTTCTATAGATTTATTAAAAACAGACAAAAGAATTTCTACAACAAACTCCATGCTTGTATAGTCATCATTATGCAGCAGTACCTTATACATTGAAGGCTCCTTAACTTCCTCCTCAGTTTCAGAATCTGCTATTTCTTCATAATCAGATTTATACAAGCTCATAATAAGTGCCTATTTCCCGCAGCATTTCTTGTACTTCTTTCCGCTCCCGCATGGGCATGGCGCGTTTCTTCCAATTTTTTGAACAGCCCGCTTAACAGGCTTTTTCTTTTGTGGCGCATCGTCTCCGCTGGAATAAACCAGATCCTGCTTTGTCGGCCGTCTTAGATCATTTATTTTATCAGGTTCAGATATCTGAATCCTGAACAAAATCCCCAAGGTCTCCTCTTTGACCCTGGAAATCATACTCTGGAACATCTCAAAACCTTCTTTTTTGTAAACAATCAGAGGATTCTGCTGGGCATAGCCCCTGAGCCCAATGCCCTCTTTTAGATGATCCATACTGAGGAGATGGTCTTTCCACAGGTTGTCTACGGTCTGCAGCATAATAATTCGCTCCAAATGCCTGAAATCTTCTGTTCCGATGACGGTTTCTTTTTCATCATAAACTTTGAGAGCTGAATCATAAATCAACTGGGATAGTTTCTCTCGTGTCAAACCATCTAAAGTATCACTATCAAAGCTGTTAAGCCGAAAATTAAATTGTTTGAATACTGTTTTGTTAAGCCCTTTTAAATCCCATTCTTCAGGAAGCGAACTCTCATCTGCAAATTCATAAACTATTTCCTCAGCCTTTTCATGGATCATATCCATAATAGAACTTTTCAGGTTACTGCCTTTCAGGGCTTCACATCGCTGTCTATATATAACCTCTCTCTGCTGGTTCATAACATCATCATATTCAAGGAGCTGTTTCCTGATATCAAAATTATGGCCCTCAACCTTTGCCTGAGCATTCTCTATTGCTTTGCTTATAAGGTTATGCTCTATTGGCTCTCCTTCTTCCATGCCCAGCTTCTCCATAATACTGGTTATACGCTCACCACCAAATATCCGCAGAAGATCATCCTCCAAAGCAAGATAAAAACGCGATGATCCAGGATCACCCTGCCTCCCGGAACGTCCTCTGAGCTGATTATCAATACGTCTGCTTTCATGTCTTTCGGTGCCCAGAATATGAAGTCCTCCCAGCTCAGTCACCCCATCTCCTAATACAATATCTGTTCCGCGTCCTGCCATGTTTGTAGAAATTGTAACAGCCCCTTCCTGTCCGGCCATTGCTATAATTTCTGCTTCCTTTTCATGGTTTTTTGCATTCAAAACACTATGTTTAATGCCTCTTTTTTTTAATATTTTGCTTAAACTCTCAGAAACATCTATAGAAACCGTACCGACTAAAACAGGCTGTCCTTTTTTATGAAGTTCCTCTATTTCATCCAAAGCAGCTTCATATTTTTCCTTTTTTGTCTTGTAAATCATATCTGGATAATAAGCTCTAATCATCGGCATATTGGTAGGAATAACCATAACATCCAGATCATATATCTTTTTGAACTCAGCCGCTTCGGTGTCAGCAGTACCAGTCATGCCTGAAAGTTTATCATACATTCTGAAATAATTTTGGAAAGTAATAGTGGCGAGCGTTTGGTTTTCATTTTCTATCTTTACGTTTTCTTTGGCTTCAAGGGCCTGATGCAGGCCTTCACTGTAACGACGGCCGGGCATTAAACGACCGGTAAACTCATCTACTATGATGACCTCACCATTCTTGACTATGTAATCAACATCAAGCTTAAACAGTGTGTGGGCCTTAAGGCCCTGATTTATATGATGCAAAACTTCTATATATTTTGGATCATACAGGTTGTCGATCTTCAAGATTTCTTCAGCCTTTGCAACGCCTTCTTCCGTCATGACTACCGTCCGCGCCTTTTCATCTATAGTAAAATCTATGTCGCGTTTAAGACGCGGAATTATTTCGTTGATTTTGTAATACAAACCCGTAGATTTCTCAGCAGGTCCAGATATAATAAGAGGCGTTCTTGCCTCGTCAATCAGTATGCTGTCAACTTCATCAACAATAGCAAAATTCAGCTCTCCTTGGACAACGGAGTTTATATCAAACTTCATATTATCACGCAGGTAGTCAAAACCAAATTCATTGTTTGTTCCGTAAGTTATATCAGAGCCGTATGCCTCTTTTCGTTCGGCATCGTCCATGCCGCTTAATATACTGCCCACAGTTAGTCCCAGGAAATTATATATCTGCCCCATCCATTCTTTGTCGCGTCTGGCAAGGTAATCATTCACCGTAATTATATGCGTCCCCTTGCCGGAAAGAGCATTTAGATATGCGGGAAGAGTGGCGACAAGAGTTTTACCTTCACCTGTTTTCATCTCAGCAATCTTCCCTTCGTGAAGAACAATGCCTCCTATTAACTGAACATCAAAATGTCGCATCTTGAGAGTACGAACAGAGGCTTCTCTCACAGTTGCAAAAGCTTCCGGAAGAATATTATCAAGGGGTTCTCCCTTTTCAATACGCTCTTTGAAAATAGAAGTGCGGGACCTTAGCTGCTCATCACTCATGGCCTTCAAATCAGGCTCCAATTTATTAATCATTTCAACGGTCGGTTTAATCTTATTCAGTTCCCGTTCATTTTTACTTCCAAAAACTTTTGTCAAAAAATTCAAGCACATTTATATAATTATTCCTCCTATGGTTAAGAATATAAGATTTATTCGACTTACAGATTGAAATATTATTAATTATAACACAATTAGTCAAATTACCACCCCCAAAAAGGTAGCTTGTTTATATATTAGTCCTCAAAGGTACCCTGACAATGAGTAAAGTTCGTGTTTTTTCTGGCAGAAAATAAATTCGAAATACGAAACAATATCGAATGACAAAAATTCAAATGACCGAAACATCCGGCTAAACAAACTGAAGTGAGCTAACGTGCCTTAATTGTTTTGAACATTTGGAAATTCGGATTTCGGATTTGTTTCGGATTTCGGATTTTCCGGCTTGTCCGGGTTAGGAAAGGCTGAAACTAAGAGTCTGTCATAAAATTAGTTAAGTATATATTTTGCAGGATTAACAGGTATTCCGTTAAGATGAACCTCGTAATGAAGATGTGATCCCGTACTCCGTCCTGTATTCCCAACTAGTGCAATGGTATCCCCCCTTTTAACGACATCACCACGTTTTTTCAGCGCCTTGTGAACATGTGCATAACGGGTAACCATTCCATGGCCGTGATCGATTACAATCACCTTGCCTATCAAACCTTTAACACCTACAAAGGTTACAACTCCATCTGCCGTTGCAACTATAGGTGCTCCCTTTCGTGTAGCAATATCCAGCCCTTTATGGAATTCCCTAAAACCGGTAAACGGTGATATTCGATATCCAAATTTCGATGAGATCCACCCATTAGTTGGGCGAATAGCTGGCGTTGATGCAAGAAGATTCCGCTGATCCTCAAGATTATTAAAAAGAGATTCAAAACTTTTTTTCTGATTTATTGCTGCAAGATTAAACTGCTGTGTCTGTTCATGCATCTCACGAATCAGGCTGTTATATTTTTCTGTTATTGGAGTTTGTGTGTCAAGATCTTCAGGAATCGAACCCCCTACACCAAAAAGGTTCTCGGGATTAGCATTTTTTTCAATGTTAGCAATATCACGTATCTTTTTTTCAAAATTTTTCAGATCAACAAGTTTTGACTTTAAAGAATTTATATCAGCAGCAAAAGTTTTAATCTGCTTACGCTGACTGGCTATCTCCTCATGTTGATTTGAAATGTCGCTCTCGAGCTCTTTTGCAACTAATACATCTTTCTTAAGACTGTAGTAGTCATAAATAATAAAACCAAATGATATGATACATATTGCAATGAATGTACTTATAAAGGTTATAAAACCCCTGGAAACAGTCGTTCTCTTTATTAGAGAGCCGGTATTTCCTAAAATAAAAAATGTTATTTTCTTCTTCATAACAGATCTCGTTAAACGGTTAAATAGTATATTAGTTACTCAAGTTTCGCACCCCTCTATGCAACAAAAGCTTTAAAAGGCAGGGTATTAGATAGTTTTTTTAAAAAGCAAAATATGTTCACTCTGGCTTTGGCAACGGCACCTCGCCTGAGCGAGAGCGATGGCGGGCAGGCATACCCACCCCGC
>JAHIKR010000322.1 GCA_018897415.1 Pseudomonadota bacterium | reverse complement strand
ATTAAATAAGGCTTTAAGGATCGTTACATGATTTATTCCCAAGATTAGGGTTTAAAATTTATTAATGTTTGTAATGTATAGAGAAAATCATTTTCCACGATGTTGTGGCCCTTAGAACTGTCCACGTTGTCGTGGCACTTACCAATTAGTCATTAGTTATTAGTTATTAGTTGCTGACCACTGTTCACTGACCACTGTTCACTGACCACTGTTCACTGACCACTGACCACTGTTCACTGACCACTGACCACTGACCACTGACCACTGTTCACTGTTCACTGTCCACTAACCACTGGACTTTGGACAATCTTATTTCCAGTAGATTGTTTCGCAAATATATTTCATGGTTTTCATAATTCGATTCCACAGGCAAATTAAATGCCTCCGTCCAAGTGTGCCCGATTTTGTTGGATTTGACTACAAGTTCGGCATTATTAATCTCTAAACTCAAATCGGATTTCTCCACCTTTTTCACTTCCATAATTACCTGTATGTAAGAGCCTTCATCAAATATGTCTAGAAGACGTTCATTTTTATTTTCCCATTCCTCAAGTTCCCCTAACAGCCACCAGCTAAATAAGACTTTCTCTCCGGTTTCCGGGTCAATTTTTGCCCTCTCAAAAGAAAGAATCGGACATCCGGCAACCTTTTCTGCTATGGGATTGATCGTCTCCTTAATGTTCACAAGAACATGCATATGGTTTGGGGCATTGATGAGTTCAGCCAACCGGTCGATTCTGGCATGATGGTTTTCCCAAAGAAACCACAGAATATCCCGGCCTTCAGAATCCAATTGAACGGCTATCTTTTCGATCAGATCCGCATCAATCTTTAACAGGGTAAGTTGATAGATTCTTTTTTTCCAGTTTTCCAGATCTTGTGTGACAAGCCAGATCCTGTATTCCTTCGAATCCTTGCCGCTCTTATAAAAAAGAGAGAGAGTCTCTTTCTTTTTTATAACATAATGAAGCTTTTCTACTCTTAACTGAGTGATATCCTTAATCGAAATTCCTAAACGAACCCTTGAACCCTGGTTGATCATAATCCTTTGATTAGTCAGAAAGCAATCGGCAATCTTCCAGCCGGAGCGAAAAGTATCCTTATATGCCCCCTTGCCCTGTAATATAACCTCTTCACCTGATTGAAGCACGGGGATACTGATTTTATTAGAACTTATTCGCATGTTCTCCTTCGTCGAACAGTGGACAGTGAACAGTGCCTGGTTCCCACGCTGGAGCATGGAAACGAGAAAAGAAACCGCAGAATATCGAACAAGGAATGATGAATGTCGAAGTAATGGAAAGCCTTATTAAACTTCATAATTCGACATTCCTTGTTCGACATTCGATATTCTCTTTTTACTAAAACCACCGACCACTGACCACTAGATTTTATCCAATAATTCCCTCAGTTCTTTGGTCCTATTTTCAATGACAGTGCTTTCACCCTCAGCCAAGGCCGCTTTCAGGTCCAATACGGCAGACTCAATTACGTACAGATAAGAAGTTGAAAGCTTTTCCCTTGTCTCCTCCATGACTAATTCGGCTGCACGGATCAAGCTGTCGGCCTGGATATTAATCTCTATTTCTGAGCGTCTTTCCATATCTTCTTCGGCAAAAGCTTCAGCTTCCCTCACCGCCTCCTCAACCTGCTCATCACTCAAAAGGTGTGAAGCGTCAATCCTTATACCAGTCTGTACTTCGGTGTATAACTCCTGGGCAGAGACTTTGACTATTCCGTTTACATCGATCTCAAAGGTAACCTCCACCTGTGCCTTTCCTCTATGCAGGGGGGGAATATCGATCAACTGGAATTGCCCCAGGCTGATATTATCTGCCGCCACCTCCCGTTCACCCTGAAGGACATGGAAGTCCATCACGGTTTGATTGTCCTCAGCGTTGGTGAAAATTTGCCCTGCAGATGTAGGGATAGTAGAATTGCGAGGAATGATCTTTGCAAAAAGGCCACCCTCTGTCTCAATCCCTAAAGAAAGAGGCGTTACATCTACAAGTATCACATTATTAATCTCCCCTGTTAAAACACCTGCCTGGACAGCCGCCCCAATAGCCACCACTTCATCTGGGTTGATCTTGATATATGGCTTTTTATGAAAGATTTTTTCCGCAAGATTTCGAATAGCCGGCATCCGGGTTGAACCGCCCACCAGCACCACCCGGTCTATCCTTTCAGGAGAGAGTTTGGCAT
>JAHIKR010000321.1 GCA_018897415.1 Pseudomonadota bacterium | reverse complement strand
CTGCTGGTGGGTGCGGCTCCTAATGCAATAGCTTATGAATCAAAGCAGTTTTCAACAGGTGAATTCTTCCTGTACGGCCTTCCTGCCAGTGTCATTCTGATGGCGTGTGTGGCTCTGTGCGTGGCAGTGATCTGGCCGATTCTGGGAATGCCGATTAGTCTGCCGGCACCATGAGCAAGTATAATAGCCGGATTTTTGATTGAATAGTCTAAGGGGAGGCGTTCATAAGCGCTCAAATAAGGGAAAAATCATTAACAATTAGTAATTCACAATTGATTATTGATTATTATACAAAATGGGTCGGTGTCGATAACCACTTAATTTATCAGTACAAATTGTAAATAATCAATTGCTAATTGTAAATTGTAAATTTTACTCCAACTACTTTTGGGGTTTAAAAAATGCTTATTTAAGCGCTTATGGGGGAGGCATTCTCCCCTTAGGACTATTATGATTAAGGAAAAATTTAACATTACTTTGTGGAGGTTTATTATGGATTATCTGACAAGTCCCCGCAAAATTCCTAATAACCAGGCAATCATGGCAAATAAATATGATCTTTTCACATTTTTTGGAAAGCTTTGGGAGGTAGCAGCAGATTATTGCAAGTTTGATAAAACAAAGATAATGCCTGTACTGGTTGAGTGCCCTGATGAAAGCCAGAGGCTAAAAACGCTTTACTGTATAGCAACTTTTGGAATGTTTCCTTTTGCCGGAGGAAAGCTTGGGGCTGAACTTGATACCTGTGCTATTGGTCCGGCATCACATCATGCTGAAAATCTGGTTTATATTATGGGAAGCCATACAGGATACGACAGCATTAACAAAAAATGGGGAAGTATATATCGTGAGAAAGAAGGTGACTATAGCACCTGTTGCGGTAAATTGGCCGGCATTTTGGGGCCTTATCTTGATAAATATGAAGATGCTAAGAGAAGTATTAAATATTTTATTGATGAGGGTCGTGTGTTACTTAAAATTCCGAACAGGTTTCTTGAGATTCGGAATTCTTGTGAGTCCGATACCGTAGAACTTCGCCTGAAGTCCTCTTTGATAAAAGACAGCTTGGAATCAGAAGCCATTATTACAGCGGAAAGTCCAGGCTGTGTTATTTTTGAAATTCATCCGGATTTGCAGTTAGCATTAGAGGACAAAAACAGAAAGATAACACACGACCCGACACCAATAGGAGACGATCTTAATAGTAACTATCTCAAATTTCATATAATTTCATCCGATCAGTTTTCTGATGGTATTTCGGAGCGATTATATCCTTTAATGCATCAGATTGTGGCGAGTTTAGATTACCCCCCTATTGTTACAATTGCCAATGTTAATACATGGATAGAGTTTAATAGATTTGTAGATGCTATTCATGCAATTCCAGATGTTTTGAACAAGGGGATTTTTGCAATATCAGGTTTGACAGTTGATTTGTACTTAGAAAAGGAATCAAGTTATTCCAATATTTATTATCCTCAATACGCCTTTTTTAAACCATCTGAAGAGAAAGAGGGGATTGTTATGGGGACTTCTGAAGCAAACAATCTCCTGAATATTTATGCACCGATAAAAGATATGTTATCACTGGACCGGATTATCGAGAAAGATAAAGGGGTTATCAAAAAGATCGGGTTATAGGATTTTGTATGTTTGCTATTCAGAGAGGGGGGTTTATATTTCGTTCAAATTTTATGCTGTATTTTTGAAGTTTGTATCTTAAAGTTCTTGGACTTATACGTAGTATTTTTGCTGTTTTTTCCTTGTCGCCGGCGAGGCGGTGTAATGTATCCATAATGGCTTTTTTTTCAGCCTCACTTCTGATTTCCTCAAGGTCATTTATACGGTGGGGGTCTTTAAAATGCCATAAAAAATCAGAGGGAAGATGTTCTACACTTATAGTATCGTAATCGTTGAGGATAAATACTCTTTCTAAAAGATTTTTCAATTCCCTTACATTGCCGGGCCAGTCATAACGACAGAACAGTTCAATAACTTCAGGCTTAACAGTTGGCTTTGGTTTTTTAAAATTAATTGCCGATTGATTCAGAAAGCGGTCAACCATTTTTGGAATAACGTTTTTCCTATCTCTTAAGGGCGGTATATATATGGGAACTACATTAAGCCTGTAAAATAAGTCTTCTCGAAACAATCCCTTTTTGACTTCGTTTTTCAGGTCTTTATTTGTTGCCGATATAATACGGACGTCTACTTCAAATATTTCATTTCCTCCAATTCGGTGAAAGCGAAAATCTTCTAAAACACGCAAAAAATCAATCTGATTTTCAAGAGGAAGATCAGAAACCTCGTCAAGGAAAAGGGTCCCTTTGTCAGCCATTTCAAAGCAGCCTTTTTCCTGGCAAATGGCGCCGGTAAAGGCTCCTTTTTCATGACCGAACAGTTTGTCTTCGAACATAAGGCCTGAGAGGATGCCGGAGTTCACCGGCACAAAGGGATTTGCAGATCTGGGACTTTGCAGGTGAATGATTTTGGCAACCAGTTCCTTACCAGTGCCGCTTTCACCTGTAATCAGTACATTAACATCGTGTTTGGCAACTTGATTTACAATTTGCATAATTGAGTACATCACTTCAGAACCTAGGATGAACTCATGCATGATTGATTTCTGGAGGTGCTTTATATAGGGTGATTGAAGTTTCATAAACTTTTGCAGCTTTTCATATTCTGATTCTACGGTCGAATCTTTTAACCCGAATAAATACCAGTGTCAAATAGATTCAGAATTGAAACGGCAAACTTTTATCCATTTTGGCATAAACTTGCCAAAACTTATGCGTAAAGAAGCTGTTTGTACACTGCTTATATAAAATAAAATATAAGAATATCATATAATTATGTCAAGATAAATTGAATGCTTGCCGATTGGTATAAACCTTGCTCTAACATATTGTATGTATTCAGATAAAATAGTTAATAACTTTATGCGTCCTCTTGATAAATATTGTTACATTGATGAGGATGAAAGTGTACGAAAAGCTTTTGTTCTCATGGATAGTATAAGGAAAGAGGGCAAACCCCTATGCATAGTTGTATTGGGTGTAAGCCACTTTGAAAAGGAAATAATAAAGGGTTTTGTGACTCCTTCAGAACTTGTTTTCGGATTGTTATCCCACTTTTTAAAAGGTGTTCAAAGAAGCGGTCCGATTTTTTGGGAAGGGCAATTTGAAACAGAATGTCTCGAAGGAGTGAATAAACGTGTAGAGGAGATAATGCTTCCTATTAAGACTTATGTTAGAGGAAGTGAAATGCTTATGGAGGCTGTTTTTTTACTGGACAAATACAGGACGGATTTCCTGCCGGTAGTGAAGAAGGATGAAGTAGTTGGTATAATTCATCTTGATGATATTTTAGAGGAGATTTATGGCATTATACTGAAATAGGTTTTGCTTTATTTTGTTGTGGTGTATAGGTGTAACAATTGGAAGGCAGTATATGTAATTTGAGACCTTTGCAAAACGTCCCCTTTGGCCCGATTTCTACGTCAGGCTCAAATTTCAATCCTCGAAATATTCAATATATTCCTGTGGTTGAAATTTTCGCCTTCCTTGAACTCGAACAAAATTGAACATTTTTCAAAGGTCTCAATTTAAAAACATATTGATGATAGAATTTATATGGTATATTTTATTTACTATACTATATATAATTGATAAGATGTAAAAATAAGTGAATATGAATTATTTTTCTTAAAACAGAACTATATGGATAAAGGTTTGAAGATGACAGAAATAAAAAAGTTATTAATTCCTCTTACAGATTATCCTCATATGCCTTACTGGGCAACGCTGGAAGAGGCGATTGTCCTGTTGAATTTTGCCCATGAGTCAGGCTATCATACTGTTTTAGTATTTGATGAGTTTTATAAATTACTTGGGATGCTGGACTGGCGGGAAATACTCGGAGCCATCGATCCAAAATTCAAAGAACTTTCTCCTGATGAAGTTTCTTCAAAGTGGAGTGATATTATAAATTCCGAAAGCAGCAACCAATTTAAAAAGCCTATAAAAGATTTTATGTCACCTTTCGACATAACAGTTGACGCCAGCGATGATATCTTGAAAGTATCTTATCTATTACTTCAGCATAATATTGACATAATACCTGTTAAGGAGTCGGAAAAGGTGTTAGGAGTTGTGCGAATGCATGATATATTCCATGAGATAACCGGGTTTATCCTTCAGTCTAAAAAGTAGCTAGGATAAAAAGGTTTGAAATGCGCCGTTTATTGAAAATATTCAGGAGAAAGGTCGTTGTCCCTAAGCCTGTCTTGGATGAGGGGCTGCCCTTTAAAGAGAGATATCTTTACTTTAAAAAACTTCTCTCTGCAAACAACACTGTTTTAGAGATTATGGCAGATATGGAGGAAAAGCTTTCAGGTGAATATATATTTGATATGAATTATATCAGGACCAGTTGCAGTAAACTGGTGGACAGCGTTCAGAATATTATCGTGAATCTTGATAAACTCTCTAAAGGTAAATACCCTAATCTTTATTTTGCATTCGCAAAGATTAATTCAAAAATCGAGGCAACCCTTACAAACAAGACTGATATTCCGGTAACGGATTTTACTATTCCCTTTGATTCAGTGACAAAAGAAATGGTTAACAGTGTTGGTGGTAAAAATGCCAATCTTGGTGAGATCAAGAATAAGATTGGTCTGCCTGTTCCTGAAGGTTTTTGCATAAGTGCTTACGCTTTTAAAAGATTTATTGAATTTAATGAGTTAAAAAATAAGATTATTCTAAATTCAGTAGATATAGTTGATATGGAAGGTTTAAATAGAATCAGCAGGGAAGCGCAGGACCTGATTATGAATTCTCAAATCCCTCCTGATATTGAAAACAGTATATTGAATGCATTCTCAGAACTATCCCGGAAAATCTCCGGCAGAGCCAGCTCACCAACAGCCTCAGTTCGAAGCAGTGCTATACATGAAGATGCCCAGTTTACCTTCGCAGGTCAGTATAAAACTGCACTCAATGTTAATACAGACAACGTTATAGAACAGTACAAAAGAGTTATCTCCAGTCTGTTTAGCCCAAGAGCCATATTTTACTACAAGAGTAAAGGATTTGAAGAAGACGATATGGTCATGGCAGTTGGAGTGGTTGAAATGATTGATGCCAAGGCAAGCGGGGTTATGTATTCGAGAGATCCAACCGATGCTGAAAAGAATGACATTATCATTAATGCTGTATGGGGTCTGGGTAAGTATGCAGTCGATGGGACAGTAAGCCCAAACGTATATATAGTATCCAGGGATGAACCAAGGACAATTTTGGAAAAAACTACGCCTGTACAGGAGGTTATGCTTAAATGTAATCCAAAGGAGGATGTAGTTGAAGTTGAAGTTCCGGAGGAGATAAGGGCAACTTCATGTTTAACCGATGACCAGATAAAGTTTCTTGCTGATTATGCCCTGGTGCTTGAGAAACATTATGACATACCTCAAGATATTGAGTGGGCACTTGATGAAAATAATAATTTTTTTATTTTACAGACCAGACTCCTTAGGATCTTAAAAGAAAAACCTGTCAAGAATATTCAGGCAATTACAAGTGGTTATAAAATTCTTATCAATAAAGGACAGATTGCATGCAAAGGTGTCGGCGCAGGAAAGGTTTTTTTTGTTAAAAAAGAAGAAGATCTTGAAAAATTTCCTGAAGGGGCTGTTCTTGTAGCCAAACAGACCTCCCCCAAATTTGTCAAAGTAATGAACAAAACCAGCGCAATTGTTGCCGATGTTGGAGGCCTTACCGGTCATATGGCATCGCTGGCCAGAGAGTATAATGTTCCGACTTTGCTTGGTACCGAGATAGCCATGAAGACATTGGAGGCTGGTAAGGAGATAACCGTTGATGCTATTAATGGAAATATTTATGAAGGACGTATAGAAGAACTTATTAAAGCAGGAAAAAGGGAGAATCCCTTCAAGGATACCGCGGTTTTTAAAGTCTTACGTGCGCTATTAAACAATATAGTGCCTTTGAAACTAATTGATCCAGAAGATGAAAAGTTTAGCCCGGATTATTGTGAAACTTTTCATGATATAACAAGATTCGCCCATGAAGTGGCGATGAGAGAGATGTTTCAAGTAGCTGATAGCCCCAATATAAGAAAGCGAGAGACTGTCAAGATTGAGGTTAAAATTCCCCTTGAGATATATGTTATAGACTTAGATGGCGGCATAAAAAGTACTTCAAAGAAAATAACGCCAGATCAAATTCTTTCCATACCAATGAATGCTCTATTGCGGGGTATGATGGCCATGGAATGGCCTGGCCCACCTCCGCTAAGTGTAAAAGGATTCTTCGGTGTTATTGCCAGTACTACCATGCAGCCTCACTCTGAAAGGTTATTATGGGAACCCAGTTTTGCTATCATATCCAAGGAATACATGAACTTCAATATCAGGCTTGGCTATCATATCCAGACTGTCGAGGCTTTTGCCGGCGATAACATAAATGATAACTATGTCCGATTTTTATTTAAAGGTGGTGGTGCTTCTATAGATAGACGTGCCAGGAGGACCAGACTTATTAAGGAAATTTTAGAGCTGACGGATTTCGATGTAAAAAGGACCGGAGATGTTCTTGATGCAAGAGTCACCAAGTATGATAAAGTAACTATTTTAAAAAAACTAGGTTTACTGGCTCGTTTGACAGCATACACAAAACAATTAGACATGACTCTTTTTAATGATGCCATGGTTGACTGGTATATAAAAGAGTTCGTAAATAAATATTATACAGAAGACTGGGAATAAGATAGATTCAACTATGTTTACATTTTTACATTTCTGATTATAAGAGTGGGATATAAATATAAGGAAATTATACAATGAAGGTAAAAGATAGCATGCTGGAAAACCAAGAATTTTTAAAGGCCATTATCGATGGGATCAGAGACCAGATTATAGTTATAGATAATCAATACAGGATAGAAGAAGCAAATGAGGCACTTTTAAATAGAATTGGTAAGCAAAAAAAAGAAATTATAGGCAAGTACTGTTATAAGGTTCTTCATGATGATGATAAACCCTGTAATATTTTAAATCATCTCTGTCCGGTGCAGGAAGTGCTAAAAACAGGCAAACCATGCGAAGTTCTTCATACCCATTATGAGAGCCAGCTTTCATATTACAGAGTTATAGCCTATCCGATTCTGGATGAAAACGGCGTTGTTACAAGGGTGATAGAAATGGCCAGAGATATCACCAAGTGGAAAAAGAGAGGAGATCATATTTATCATACTCAAAAATTGATATTTTTAGGTAAACTGGCGGCCGGACTGGCCCATGAACTCAATAATCCATTAGGAGTAATACTTGGTTTTTCAGATCTTCTTTTAGAAAAAACGGACCCGGGAAGTAAGAATCACCAAATACTTAAAACCATAGAGAGACAGGGGCTTAATTGCAAAAGAATAGTCGAAGAGCTATTAACCTTTGCCAGCCCTCCTGAAACAGATAGCTATTCTGTGGATGTAAATGCGAGTGTTGATAGAGTGCTTTCAGTGGTTGAAGATATTTTGCTTAGAGAGCAAATCGTTATAGTAAGGAACTTTGCTGAAAATATCCCTAATGCAAGGGGAGATTCAGGACGTTTGCAGCAGGTATTGATTCATATAATTACAAACGCTGTTTTATCAATGCAAGAGGGAGGGGGTTTGACTGTTTGTACCAGGTTTGATGACTCTGCTCATAAAGTAGAGATAATTTTTAAGTCTACAGGATATGAAATCAGCAAAGAATACAGAGACAAGATTTTTGGTCCATTTTCCACCACAATAAATGACGAGACTGGGATAGGAGTGGGACTTTCAGCCAGTCACGATATAGTGTCCAACTATGATGGTAACATAAGCTTTAAGACTACGGCTGATGAAGAAGACAAAGATAGAAAAGGTTCAACTTTTACCGTTGTTCTGCCTGCTGTCTCATTAGAGAAATGATAAATTTTTTGACAATTATGTATACAGCAATACTTCCATAAGGTGAGACCTTTGAGGTTAATAGGATATTACAGAAAGAAATACTTTAATGTAAGAAGAGCCATACTCTTAGTTGGCACTCTTATCATTGTGCTTCTTATGGTAGCCGTATATGTCGGTATGACCGCTTCCATGCAGATGAAAGAGATTATCTGTGATGATTATAATCAGCAGCAGTTGGTGTTAGCCAGGTATGCTGCCAGCAGAATGGAAAACAGCCTGGATTATATCCGGCGTGAGCTTTCACTTTTAAACCTTTCCCCTTCAATTCAATATATTGAAAAGGTCTCTTGGGCAAGTCGGATGAATATAACATTATCCGCAATTAAGGATGAGGGGGTATTTGAAATAAAGCTTATAGACCGTAGCGGAAAGAAAGCATATATTATTGATAAT
>JAHIKR010000320.1 GCA_018897415.1 Pseudomonadota bacterium | reverse complement strand
GGAAAGTTTTCGACATAATAAAAAAGATCAATCCCAACGCAAAGGTACTTCTTATAAGTGGATACAGTTTAGACAATCAGGTAGCAGAGATATTAAACCGCGGTTGTGATGGTTTTATTCAGAAACCATTCGACTTAAATGAGTTATCTGGAAAAATAAGAAAAATTATACAATAAAACAGATTGCGGAGGTTTACATGGAAATCAAAATCGTCAAAATTGAAAAACCAGATGGCCTCAACATGATTTTAGGGCACTCACATTTTATCAAGACTGTTGAAGATATATACGAAGCTATGGTGAACTCAGTTCCAATGGCTAAATTCGGCATAGGCTTCTGTGAAGCCTCTGAATCATGTCTGGTAAGGTATGCTGGCACTGATGAAGAGTTGATCGAACTGGCAAAGAAAAACGCCTATAATCTTTCTGCAGGCCACAGTTTCATCGTTTTTATGAAAGATCTATTTCCCATTAATGTTTTGAACTCTATTAAGAATGTAACTGAAGTTTGTCGTATATTCTGTGCAACAGCAAATCCCGTGGAGGTCATCATAGCAGAAACACAGCTTGGTCGTGGAATACTGGGAGTAATTGACGGATTTGCCTCAAAGGGCATAGAAACTGAAGATGATGTCCAGGCAAGGAAAGAACTTCTGCGAAAAATCGGATATAAGCAGTAAAATGGGAAAAAATCATGCCGATCTACGAATTTTACTGCAGCAAATGCAATACAATTTATAATTTCTTTTCCAGAACCGTAAACACAACAAAAATGCCCAACTGCCCTAAATGCAAAAAATATAAACTTACCCGGCAGATGTCTGCCTTTGCAGTTACAGGAAAGGCAAAAAAAGACAGCAACGAAATTGATAACCTTCCCTTTGATGAAAGCAAATTAGAAAGTGCTATTCAAATGCTGGGCAGCGAGGCAGACAAGATAAATGAAGATGATCCACGCCAGGCCGCAAACCTTATGCGAAAGCTCACAAACATGACAGGGATTGAACTTGGACATGGTATGGAAGAAGCATTAACCCGCATGGAAAAAGGAGAAGATCCTGAAAAGATTGAGGCTGAAATGGGAGATATTCTTGAAGGCGAAGAACCGTTTTTACTGCCGGATAAGAAAGGAAAAGCAGCAAAATCCAGACATATTAAACCATTAAGGGATGATACACTCTATGATCTTTAATTTTTCAAAAATTTTATAGCACGGTTTGATTATCTTAAATATTTATTCTGTTTAACAGTAACAGGGGCATCATGGATAAAGAAAATATTGAAATAAGGCAGGGAGATATTACAAAGCTTAAAGTAGGCGCTATTGTCAATGCTGCAAATAGTTCACTTCTTGGCGGTGGTGGAGTGGACGGCGCTATTCACAGGGCAGCCGGACCTGAGCTTCTGATAGAATGCCGCTCCATAGGAGGATGCCCAACCGGCGAAGCAAGGATAACTCGCGGCTATAACCTGCCTGCCAGATATATAATTCACACGGTAGGACCGGTCTATAGCGACAGGCCACAGGACAGCCAGCTATTAACTCAGTGCTATCTTAACAGTCTTAAGCTTGCATCTGATCACAATCTGACCTCTGTTGCTTTTCCAGCGATTAGCTGTGGTGTATACGGGTATCCAATAAACGAAGCCTGTAAGATCGCAATAGATACCACCTGTAATTTTCTGAAAGCCGATACATCTTTAAAAAAGGTTATATTTATACTATTTTCAGACGAGAACTATAATACATATATGGATTATCTTAAATCAAGGTAACTACTCAGGTGGATAGGCTGAAGGTGGAAGGCTGTTAGAGAGCTTCAGCCTAGTAGTATTATGAACACCACCCCCGCAAACATAAATAAAGCCCCAAGCATTCTTTCGCCGATATCTGATTCTTTGAATAAGATCCACCCATACACCACACTGAAAAGAATACTCATGCGCTTTACAGCAATCATATAAACCGCCTCAATCATGTTTATGGCGAGGCAATGAAACAATGCATGCAGAAAGAGCATCAAACCAACAGTCAATCCTTTTGCTGGTATTTTTAGTATATCTCTCCACTTAATTTTTTTAAGAAAAGGAAATAAGATCAAAATAGCTACATCAAAAGTTGCCAGGTAAAAAAAACCGAAAAAAAGCGGAGAAGAATGCTGGATTGCCTTTTTACCCAAAACAGCTAAAAAAGAATATATAAAGGCAACCATCATCATCAGAATAGAACCTGGCTCCCTGAGAATAGCCCTAAATGGAGCAAAATAGCCATATTTTACCTGTGTGATATTTAATAAATAACTGCCTGCCACAACAAAACCTATACCTATAATTCCCCAACTGTTCGGCACTTCTCCAAGAACAATAAAACCCGTTAATATCATAAAAACCGGTGTAAATGACAAAAAGGGAATTGAAAGAGAAAGAGGAGAAAGCTTTATAGCCTTCATATAGAGATAAAAAGCAAAAGTATCCAAAGGGATCAAAATGATTGCAACCCACCAGAACACAGTGTCTAGTCGCGGGATGGGTATAAAGAAAATATATACAATTAAAAATGGAAGGCTATAAATAGAAGAGGCAATCGCCATATCATAAGGCGAAAACCTGCCAAAAAACTTCTTTGTCAAAGCGTCGCCAGTGGCTACACAAAATGCTGTAGCGATGGCAAGGATGAACCAAAGCAAGTAATCTACCTCTCAAAAAGTAAGTTCTCAGGTTTCGCACCCACTAATTCCTATGACCCTTCTCTGGCCAGGTGTTAGATAGTTTTTTTAAAAAGCAAAATATGTTCACTCTGGCTTTGGCAACGGCACCCCGCCCGCCTCGCCTGAGCGAGAGCGATGGCGGGCAGGCATACCCACCCCGCCCGCCTCGCGTTGCGAAG
>JAHIKR010000319.1 GCA_018897415.1 Pseudomonadota bacterium | reverse complement strand
GTCCCGCAAGTCCCCCCGCCAACTTATAAACTGATGTACGTCCCGCAAGTCCCCCCGCCAACTTATAAACTGATGTACGTCCCGCAAGTCCCCCCCGTCCCGCAAGTCCCCCCTTTGGGAAAAAGCTACTCGGTATCAAGATAGGCTTTGATAATGAGAAGAAGTCTTTTCAGATCCTCCGTGCTTTGCTGATTGATCAACATCATGATCTGCTTTTTGATTGCCTGGTTGTGGGGGTCAGGTTGGAAGGCGAGGTTCATTAAATCACCCGGCTCTATTTTCAAGGCGCGGCATAGCCGCAAAATGGTATCCAGAGAAGGATTTTTTATCCCCCGCTCCAGTTCAGAGATGAAGACGGGGTGCCTCTCGCACAGCTCGCCCAACTGCTCTTGGGTGAGGTTCAGATTCTTCCTCAACTCTCGAACAGTCTGCCTGAACAATTTCAAAGCTTTGAGCATAGTTTGGTTCCCCATATTTAATCTATAGGTTAAAAAGACCTTGACTTGAACAAACTATCGACTTAATATAATGCAAAATGTTTATACTATAGGCTTAGTAACGCAACCATGATTGATAATAGTGGAATTGGCCGCGACAGGGAATACGCGCTTTTGGGAAGAAATTGAGCCAGCCCCGGCAGAGAACGAGACAGTGAACGACCTTTGAAAGCAGGTTGCTGTCAAACTGATCCAGAAATTGCGCCGATCAAGATCTCGACCTCGGTCCAGCATGACAATAGCGGCACCTTGTGTACCGCTGCCATAAAATACTCAAGAGGGATATAGAGTTTGCCTGAGCGGAGGGATGGGACGGAGCGATCAAACTATGGCAAGACGTATGGCGTATGGTTTTTTGCAGTAAGGGTGGATTCCGCCGCAAGCGGTCGAAGATCCAAGTTCAGAAGAAGCGGGGTGATATGTTACGAGGATTTAGGATGTTTGAAATTGATGCACATATGTATTCTCAACCCGATTAGGAGGGAAGACAATGAGCAAGAACGTTTTTAATTTTCACACTCACTTATATACCCTATCTAATTTATCTAATCTAAAGAAATACCTTCATAACATAACCTCATTTTCACCCATCATACTCCTAACCACTTTGTTGGTTACATCCGTTCTACTTTATAGTAAGCCAGTAAGCGCTGGTCCTTATCTCGATTCCGCTCATGGGAATTACAACCCTGGTTACGGAGTACTTCGTACTTCTCTCTCCACCCCACCTAATGACTACGGCCGAGGAAACTGCGCCCACTGCCACGAGAAGCATGCAAGCATTGGAGGGAGTGAGCCGACTCCTACCGGTGGCCCTTCCGGATATGAGTTATTTTATAGTAATTATGTTAGTCAGACGGACGATTTCTGTTTTGAATGTCATGTTGATGTCAACTCTTATCAATCGGGAGAGAGTCTTATAAACCGCAGTTATAGCTACCGTGCTGGTGGCTACACAGCAGATACTCTTAATGATATTAAAGAAGCCTTCTCATTTACTGCACCTGCCACGTCGCATAATCTTGGGGATATAAGGACATTTATTAATGGCAAATGGGGATATACCTCTGATTCTAATCCATGTGCTGCCTGCCATAATCCGCATATGGCAAAGGGAGACCCTGCAAATGCAGGCAATGCTGCAAAGAGCTCTACTACAAGGGGCTGGCCTGTTTCACTTCCAAGTCAGCATAGCAAAGATAACAATGCATGGGGTCTATGGGGAGATGGAGCAGGTGAGAAGATGAGTGATTGTACGGCTAACTATCAGGCCCCTTATCGATATAACTCTACTACAACCTATGAACCAGATGGTTCAACCACAACAAGTGGCTCTAACTTAACAGACTATGCCACATTTTGCACCGACTGCCATAATACAACTTACACTACCATCAATAGCACACCTCTTGTAAGAAATTTGAAGACCATTAACTGGTCTACTGAAAAACATGGCAATGGAGTTGGTAATGCCGCTTTAGCGTTGCCTTACACGAGTGGACCAAGCGGACCCAATTATGTACTTTCCTGCACTGATTGCCATGAACCACATGGGTCACCAAATAGTTATCTGACCAGAAAAGAGGTTAACAATGGAGTAGTCACTATAACAGGTAATACTATGACCACAAAAGGTACAGAATGGGCTAGTCTATGTGAGAGATGTCATCCCAGGGCTGGTCTCGAGACTCCTCATCATACCGCCCCACTTTCTAGTGATTATTGCTCAACTTGTCACCCTGGCGGGAGTTATGCTCCGTGCATAGTTTGCCATTATCATGGGAGTACATTTACAGGTTCGGGTTATACTAATTATCCTATATTTTAATTTGTTACAGGAGGAGGAATGGTTAAGATTAGAAGCGTTTTGACAATTTTCTGTCTATGCCTGTTGTTTGGAACAGGAGTTAAATCATATGCACAACCCCGAATAAATACAGCAGACTTAAAGGAGCATATAAGAGTGCATCTTGAAAAAGTGAAATTTAAAAATCCCGGGAAATATCAGGAAATGATGCAAAAAACAGGCGGAAATATTATAGATTGTCTTAGCTGTCACGTAGAGGTAGCTGAAGGACATAAGGAGCAATAGGGGACGGTTGTTCATAAGTGGGGTCTGGGGTCAGACCTGTTTATTGACATTACGGAAGACACGGGGTAGTAGGGTCACCCATTAAAGGGCTTAGTATTGAGCTGGAACAAAATCATCGCCAAGTGCTTTACACGGGCTGTTGCCCAAAAGCAGTTTTGTGGTATTTTGCTACTATATCGCATCATAGTGAAAACTTAACTTATTAATTTTATTGAATGCAGGTCTTGACTGGATTGCTAATTTTCACCAAATTTGGATTTGGGCAACAGCCCGTTGACATGTGACAAAAGAGCGGAGAGCAGAGAGCTTCTTGGGTTTTTTGGGTTCATTGAGTTTGTTGGAAAAGGGAAGGGGATCAAACTTTTTATGTTGATATTTAAGGACATGTGGAAACATTCTTTGATTCTAATTTTAGGCCTTATTGCTTTATGGGGATGTGTAAGTGGTATTTCTACCTTGCATGAATATCCTACTCCAGTAGCTACCTGTGCCCGGTGTCATGTAAGTAATGAGCCAAGTATAAAAGATCTTAATTCAAAGATCGTAGCCGATGCCAGCAAATTTTGCCTTTCCTGCCATGATAAGGAGCAAGATACATCAGGCACCAATCCCCCTTATGTTAAAAATAACCCAATTATCTTAGCAGGAGGGGACTTTGCCTTTGCGGTGAAATCACCGGGCAATGGTCATAGTATTGAAGAAGGTGATCCTGTTAATACTCTCAAACCACCTGGAGGAAAAAGGATTTTAGATAAATTTACCTGTCTGAGCTGCCATTTTCTTCACAACCATGGCAATTATAGAAATCTCAGATTGGAGATCAACGAAAAGTCAACCGTAGTTAAAGCAGAAGCCGATAAGAACTATGTCAAAAATAGATACATTTCAGGAATGAATAATTTCTGCACCTCCTGCCACCCGATGTGTTTAACCAAACCAGAGGCTAAAGAGCATTGGATGAATCATCCAGTGGAGGTCGAGATCAATAGAAGTAGACCCAACATCCATATTACCAGGGTTGAAGGGCTCGATGTGGACTCAGGCAAAAAGAGAGTCTTTTGCCTATCCTGTCATTATGCCCATGCAGGCCCTTACCCTAATGCCTGGCTCTGGGATTATGAAAAATCCTACACAGGCTGCTTAGAATGCCATGATATTTAAAAAACAAGGCGAATACCCTATTAAGTATATAGAATTTCCTTTTTAGACACGGATTACCCCATGATTTACCAGAGAGAGCACAGAGTTCTTTCTTTTTTATCCAATCGGGAGATGGCGATTGCATAAAAGAACTCATCCGCCTGCAGCGGACTGATGGTTTTGATTTGCCAGCATCTCCTGGCAAATCAAAAAAGTTATATTTTCAGTGTCCTCCACGTCTTGAGCGAAGCGGGCGGTAATTATAAGACGAAATAACCGCTTAAGTCGAACTTTTTATACCCGACAAATTTATATCACCAGCCGGTAGTCGGCCTTCTCCTTCCGAATGATACCTCACACGGCGAATTTTTTGTAACATGTTTTTTAAGCTTGCTGCACCATAAAGACTGAAAGGTCCGGCAGCTCCCATCCATTGCCTCCAGCTT
>JAHIKR010000037.1 GCA_018897415.1 Pseudomonadota bacterium | reverse complement strand
TTCTTGCTCCGGCCATAAATTGCTGAAGTCCTTGTTTAAGCCTGTCTATATAAGAATACAGGCCTATTGCCCCGGCAGGAAGCTTGCTAAAATCTTTTCCAAATCGCTCTTTAAGCTCTGAGCCAACAGCAAATAAACGAAGATAGCCTTCTTCAACATCTTCACCTTCAAGCTCCATTTTCTCAGCCATTAATTTCCCATGAGTCTTACCAACCATCGCAGCAGTGAGAATAGCACGTCCAAGGCATATAGCCTTTACATAAGGTGCCCCAAGAGCAATTGCTTTAAAAAGATGATCTTCAAGAGATAGTCCGCCTGCCATAGCTATAGGTGGAATATAGGCTCCCTTTGATGCTAAACGCTGGCACATCTGATACATCAGACATTCAAGCTGTACTGTGGGGATACCCCATTCATTCATCATACGCCATGGGCTCATCCCTGTTCCGCCGCCGGCCCCATCTATAGTCAAAAGATCAATCTTTGCATTAGATGCATATTTAATCGCTCTAGCTAAATCGGCGGGACGATATGCACCGGTCTTCAAAGTTACATATTTTGCACCCACTGAATGAAGCTTCTCGACTGATTTATAAAAAGCATCTTCATCAACCATGCCCAGGCGTGAGTGACGTTCAAACTCAGTAATACCTCCAGACTTAAAGGCCTTCTGAACCGCGGGATTGGTTGGATCAGGAAGTACGATATAGCCTCTCTCTTTTAGCTGCAAGGCTCTTTCAATCGATGGCAACTTAACTTCGCCTCCAATATCCTTGGCTCCCTGTCCCCATTTCAGCTCAAATATTTCAATGCCTAATTTTTCAATTACATACTCAGGCACACCCAATTTAGTATCTTCAACATTAGCTTGAATAATGATACCGCCATGGCCGTCATGCCATTTTCTAAAAGAATCAACTCTACGTTCCATTTCCGGGGACTTAGCAATCTTGCCGTTTGAAAATTCGGCATTAGGATCCATTCCACAAACATTTTCTCCAACAACAACTAAAACCCCTGAAATAGCAGCACCAACAGCTACGTCTTCCCAGTTTATACGAGCGATGTCGGTTGATCCAACAGCACCGGTAAAAACAGGGAATTTAAGCTTTATGCTATTGTCCGCTCCCACAGTCGTTGCAGTATCTACTGCAGGAAATGTAGCTTTATCTGAATCCGCTTCAATTCCAACAGCACCGACAGCGGTTCCCTGAATATTAAAATGCGAAAAATCTACTGGATAATCTTTTTCAGATCCAGCTGTAATTTTACCAAAAGGCAGCGGATAAAGTACCTCTCTACCTTTTAAAGCAGATCGACCGATTTCACATGGGCCTTCACAACCATCAACACAGGTAACACAAATTCCAGATACAGGTGCCGGAGTTACTCTAGTAGTTGTAAGAGTAGCTGCACTTCTATTAGGTTTGCTAAACGACATAATCAGCTTTCCTCCTCCTTAATAAGTGTTTTTTAACCTAAATCGTCCAACTTAGACTTAGGTTGAAATAAAAAAGGCGCCTTTTCCCCTAAAGAGAAAAAGACGCCTTTGTCTTTATTATCATTCTTTAATTAATAATTTTCCGAACGCCGTTGTCCAGAATTTAATTCAGGCTTTAATTGAACTCTTTTTTTAGTGGTACTTATTTATTTTGTCAAGAAATTTTTTAATTATAGTCATGCTCCTCGGAAAGAATTATTGCTTCAGCGATACAACACATTGATTTGCGGGTATCCATGCTACGTTTTCGAATCCAGTGATATGCCTCCTCTCCGGTTTTATTCCGCCGGTTCATTAGTATCTCCTTCGCGCGTTCTACCAGCTTACGCGTTTCAAGCTCCTCTTGAACTACCTTAGTTTTAACCATAAGTTCAGTATTTAGTATCGCTACGGCAGCCTGATTTGCCACAGTAATAATTAGGTTGACTTCTGTTTCTGAAAACTTGTGATAGCTTGCTGTAAAACAGTTTAATACACCTATCACCTTTTCATCCTTGACTCGCAAAGGAACGCTAACCATCGATACCAGCCCGAGTTTTTTGGCCATTTCCTTTTCCTTGAACCGAGGTTCATCAAGAACGTTCTCAACAATTAGCGGACTCTTATTAGTAGCTACAAAGCCAACAACACCTTCATTCATATTTAATGACCTGTCTTTCATATATTCAGGGTCAATGGTTTGAGAAGCTTTAAGACGAATCTTTATCGGACTGACGCTTTCATCTATAAGCCATAATGAACAAATTTCAACTCCGGTCACCCTTGCCGTAACCATCAAAATAAGCTTAAGGATATCTTCCAAATACA
>JAHIKR010000318.1 GCA_018897415.1 Pseudomonadota bacterium | reverse complement strand
GGGTTGGTATTTTTCATTAATACATATCTGAAGCCGTTTGGCAGTTTGCCGAAAAATAAGGCCGGGTCAGGTATAAGATCGCTATTTTCATGAGGCCAATCAAGATTTGAGTTGATGTTGGAATCAGCGGTATTTACTGCCGATGAATACTTACAGGTCGATTTTAAGTGAAAACTTTTACTGCCGGCCTGGCTGTGATTACAGGCTGGAGAAAGTAATAGAATGAATATAATAAGAGCGGAAAATGAGATTTTCGTACTATATGATCTTAAGAGTCTTTTTAACATAAGGTGAAGTCCTTTAAGAACGGTTCAAAGGTTCAGGGTTTTTTAATAAATTTCGTAATGATTGAAGCATGTTTGATATTGATCTCAATTCTGGACGTAGCACCTTTCTGGCGAGCTCTTAGCTGGTAAGCAGGCGCATACAGAACTTGGGGCAAATCATTCAGCACCCCAACTTGTAGATACGCTCTAAAGTACCTTCTCCTTCCTGCCGAAGGCTTAATCTAACACTGCGAATGAGCAGCAGGCCCCCACCACCTTGCCAACAACCACCGAAACTCCCGAAAAACGGCATCGTGTTTCCTGTCTGGTCAATTCACCTGGTTAAGGGAAATACGCGACATATCAAGAAATCCAAAAATCGAAGAGATTCAAGGTTATTTTAGCGTATTTGTACGACTTTTTGGACTAACACCATTATGGTGAAAAAATAAGTTAACATCAGACACAATATCGTTTCTAAGAAATGGGAAATCAGTGTCATGTTTGGAAAGTAGGATTTCTCTTCTAGCTGTGAAAGCCACAGTTTGAAGTAACAAAATCAAAAGCACTGAAAATACGCTAAACAGAAGCAATATCAACGATGCTTTTAAAAAACCCCAAAATAGTCCTGTTCTAAAAAATATTAATAATATTACTAAAAAAATCGTTGCCCCTTTTATCAATTTTCCGGTAACAGATTTAGAGTAATCAATATTGAACGAAAAATAAGGATCCGTTGCACTAATGATTCTTGCAGTTTGGAGGTTCTTGTAATAATACCAGAGAGAATTGTGAGGATATAATGCTGAAATGACACTCAAAAACACTAAGGAAGAAATAATAGCCGTTATGATGTTTTGTTGGATAACAGCATCTAAAATAAAATTACTCAAACAGATATTGATCTTGCCACATACTAGCTTCAAAGAAATTTCAAAAAGAGTCCAGAAATAAACAAAAAATATAGAAAAAAATATATAATTGCCGAAGGTGATAAAAAAACCTGTAAAAAATTCTCCTGGTGACACATTTGGTCGAGGTGCTTCTTTAGTCGATTTCTCCCTGCCGGTTGGAAGTATAATATTTTCTTTAAAAGAAGGGTACAGCTTTATCAATAAGCCGCGAATAGCATGTATTGCCCTCCAGTATCGAACCTTATGCATTTTCGATGCAGAAAATTGTCTAAGGCCAATATAGACGATATAAAAAACAAATATAACTAGAAATAAGCCTAAGAGTCCAAATAGCAAGCAAATTGTAGGGATATCTTTCTGAATTAAAATGATACTTGAACCTGCTAATGTATAAATTATGAAGGAAGAAATTATTGTGAAAATTATTTTAGAATAAGAGAGAATTTTGTCGTTGATGTATCTTACTTCCGAAAAAAGCTGATTGTATTCATTGATTAAGAATTTTTTAATGTAAATGTCCTTTTCAACCATTTTGGCACTGTCCATAATTTCACTTCCTTTTGGTTAATTTTATAGAAGATTAAGCTTATAAGTAGAAGTAAAAAATGAATATTTTTCAAAGGGGATTCAACAGTAAACAAACTTTGGACTATTCCCTAAGCGCGCCTAATGTAAACAGCCTGTCATTTACTTGCACCCTTCGTACTCTTCAGCGGGCGCGGCTTTTTGCGCCCCGCTGAAAGAGATTGTGTACGCCCGGCCTGGGCGTGAACTTATCTGCCTGTGAGTGTTCGCACGCAGACAGGTGGGGTGTAAGTCCCCCTATACGTGAATCCTGTTAATGTGCTGAACACATTAGCAAAAGTATTAGCCGAAGGCAAGGGCGGAATCGTGAGGTTCTGTCTGAAGGCGAAGCGAAGCGGAAGGTGAGCCTCAGGCGAAAGCGACTGAAAGGAGCGGCCAACCCGGAGTGCAAAGCTATGAGCCGACCTGTCCGCGTGCAACGCACAGGCAGGCGAACAGAAACAGCATACAAGGCCAAGTTTCCGGGTGAGTTAGCACAACATAAGGAAGCCCTGGGTTCAGGAGATATGGTAAATGCTGCGGTTGTGTAGCGAAAGTTCACGCCCTTATCCGGGGAGATCTGCTTGACGTGGGGTCGTTTTATACGGCAGCGCCCTGTGTGG
>JAHIKR010000317.1 GCA_018897415.1 Pseudomonadota bacterium | reverse complement strand
TTCCTTGTAGGTGAAAATGAAAAAAGCCACACAGCACAAATCCGGCTTGTCGATATCCTGGCAAATGACAAACAAGATCCCACCCTGGCGGAAATCCAGAAAGCCTTTGATATTGAAACCGTCACAAAAGAGTTTTTCCTTAAATACCGTGAACTTTTCCTGCATACCAAGGAAGAACTGGACAAGGTTGTGAAAAAAGACTCGAAAGTGGAGGCTGATTTTGAGGCCAAGGGCGTTGATACTGTAAACTTTGCCAAGAAACTACTTGGCCAGATTGTGTTTCTTTATTTCCTCCAAAAAAAAGGCTGGTTCGGTGTTGGTCGGGATAATAACTGGGGAACCGGCTCAAAGCATTTTCTTCGGGAACTGTTTGAGAAAAAACATGGTGATTATAACAATTTCTTCAATGACATTCTGGAACCACTCTTTTATGAAGCCCTGCGAACTGGTGAAGATCGTGAGCATGAAGATTATTACTACAGCCGTTTTAACTGCAAAATTCCTTTCCTGAACGGCGGCCTTTTTGACCCCATCGGCAATTACGACTGGGTGCATACCGACATCCTCCTGCCAAATAATCTGTTCTCCAATAGCAATGAAACCAAAGAAGGCGATGAAGGCGACGGCATTCTCGATATATTTGACCGCTACAATTTTACTGTTAAAGAGGATGAACCGCTGGAAAAAGAAGTGGCCATCGATCCGGAACTTTTGGGGAAATCCTATGAAAAATTCAATGCCATCCGGCCTGATAATTATGCTGAATTTAAAAAAGCATTAAAAAGCGGTAAAAAAGGCGAGGAAAACAAATTCAACAAAAAGTTCGGTGTCTATTATACTCCCCGTGAGATTGTTCATTACATGTGCCAGCAGAGTTTAATTAATTATCTTGATACAGCAGTTAACACTCATAAAGAATCGATCATCACAAAACCGGCTGTTCAAAAGAAAATATTTGGGCCTCAAAGTCCTGTGCAACAAATTCTTACTTCGGATTCATATAAGCCTATTATTCCTAAAAAAGATATTGAAACCCTGATACACACCGGCGAACAGTTCAGCGAAAATGAAGCGAGAGTATTGAGCAAAGGAAAAGAAACAAAGACCTATTTCCATCAATTGCCGGAAAGCATTAGAAAAAATGCGAAACTGCTTGACGATAAACTTGCGGAAATCACGGTCTGCGACCCGGCGGTTGGTTCCGGCGCTTTTCCGGTAGGCATGATGAGCGAGATTGTAAAAGCCAGAAATGTGCTATCCGTTTTTATAGATGATAAAAAGAGAAAAATCTATAATTTCAAACGCCGCTGCATTGAACACTCCCTTTATGGCGTGGACATTGATCCGGGTGCTGTGGAAATTGCCAAGCTGCGTTTGTGGCTGTCGCTTGTAGTGGATGAGGATGATATCAAGAATATCAAGCCACTGCCGAATCTAGATTATAAGGTTGTATGCGGAAATTCATTATTGGGTGTTGAGAAAAATTTGTTTAATTACAAACTGTTTAATGAACTGGAAAAACTGAAACCGCTGTTTTTTAATGAAACCAATCCCACAAAAAAACAGGAATACAAAAAGCAGATAGATAAACTGATAAGTGAAATAACAAGCGGACATACCGAGTTTGATTTTGAGGTGTATTTTTCTGAAGTGTTTCATGAAAAAGATGGATTTGATGTGGTGATTGCCAATCCACCGTATATCTTTTCTAGAGAAAACCTAACAAAAGCAGATAAAGTGATCTATAAAAAGCGTTACTTTTTAACACAATTCAAAATAAATCTATATATCTTATTTGTTGAGAAATCATATCACTTGATGAATAAAAATGGATGTTTTGCATTTATTATTCCTAATAACTGGCTTACCTTATCAACAACTTCTGATTTGCGTTATTTTGTTTTGAATAATACCTGTAACATTAGTGTGGTGTTAAATTATGATTCTGTCTTTGAAAACGCAAGTGTGGATACCTGTCTCCTTCTGTTCAGCAAAACTGGCGATTCAATTCTAGATGCATATAGCTGGACAGAAAACGGTGTTTCAAAGATAAGCAGTCAAAGCACTAGATTTTATTTAGGAAATAGCAATTACATAATCAGCAATATAAATGCTGAAGACAACATAATCGGCAATATCTGTAAAAATATTCTGTCTCAATCAAAACCACTCTCAGCTTTTGCTGAGGTTAGAAATGGCGTTCAGGCATATACTGTGGGAGAGGGAACTCCTGTCCAATCGAAACAGATGAAAGTGAATCGAGTTTATCATTCTCATATTAAAAAAGGTAAGGATTGGATTAAATATCTTGATGGCGTTGATGTAGGAAGGTACAGATGTAGCTGGAGTGGCCAATTCATTAAATATGGCAAGAATCTCTCTCGCCCGAGAAAACCGGAGTTATTTAAAGGTGAGAGATTGTTAGTAAGGCAAATTCCATCGAAACCACCATATTCCATTCTTTGCTGTTACATAGACGAGAATGCTATTAATGATAATAATAGTATGATAATAAGAATCTCAGATGGTCAAGTAAATCTAAAGTATATACAATGTTTGATAAATTCTCGTTTAATTTCATTTTGGTTCATTCATACATTTGGGAAATTACAAAGAAAAACTTTCCCCCAATTTAAGGTTAAGGAATTACGCACTTTCCCCATATGCGAAATTCCGTTGAGCGACCAAAAGCCTTTCATTAAAAATGTCGATCAGATTCTCACAATCACCAAATGCGAGGATTACTTGGAAAACCAACAAAAACAAGCCAAAGTAAAATCCCTTGAAGCCGAAATCGACCAGCTCGTCTACAAACTCTACGGCCTTACCCATGAAGAAATCAAAATCGTGGAAGGGGGTCTACGTTTGACCCTTGTTGTTAATTAGTCAGGATTCAAGCGGGCATAGAAGTTTAAGAATAAAGATAAAAAATCAGAAGAAATATTGAAATAAGAGAAAATAGATTGCTCATGGGTCAAACGTAGACCCCTTATTTAAAATCGATACCATGGAAACAGCCCAAAAACCTTTCAATAGTGTAAATTCTTTTTTAAAGATCCGTTTCGGACCTGATGGACTACACTTCTTTAATAGAAAAACGGGAATAAATATTCTTGTCAATGAAATCATTCCACCCAACGATACTTGGTCTTCCGCTCCTCGCCAAGTATCTGTTGCCTTAACAAATACTTGTGATCTTAATTGCCCTCACTGCTATGCACCGAAGAGTCCTGGAATACTAGACTTTGACCTTGTGACAAGTTGGCTTTCTGATTTAGATGCGAATGGCTGTATAGGTGTGGGGTTTGGAGGTGGAGAGCCGACCCTGTATCCAAAACTTGCAGAACTTTGTTCTTTCACGGCCAAGAAAACGAATCTGGCCATCATCATGACTACTCACGCTCATCGATTAAACGATCAGTTCCTCAACGAACTTAAAGGCAATCTGCATTTTGTCAGGGTGAGTATGGACGGAGTTGGCTCAACATACGAGTCTATTCGATGTCGACCGTTTGAAACATTGCTTGAACGTATCAGAGCCCTCAGTCGAATAACGGCTTTCGGGATTAATTATGTTGTCAACTCTAAAACAATAAAAGATATTGACAGCGCTGCTAATTTGGCCGCTGAACTTGGAGCAGCAGAGTTTTTGTTAATTCCAGAAGTTTCTGTAAGGCGAGGTAGTGGGATTGACAATGATACTGTCATCAAATTGCAAAGTTGGGTTAGTAATTATCATGGGGCAGTTCCCCTCACAGTGAGTGAAGGTGGCGCTGAAGGCCTTCCTACATGTAATCCATTTGAACATGAGACAGGTCTTGCATCCTTTGCACACATTGATGCGTTTGGGGTAATGAAACGAACATCATATGATACAAGTGGTATCCACATATACGAGGACGGTGTCATAGCAGCACTCAATAAACTGAAAGCAATCGTACAGGAGATGGCGTAATGAAAATATGGTATGGTTACGGATCAGAGCATTCAATGAATCTGGTCATGATAGGTCATTTCAAGAACACTGAAGATTCAGGTAAAACCTATAGGTTAATCCAGCAATTAACTAATGAGCTTATAGATAAGATAGATGTTGGTTCTCAGCGTGATCGATTTGATGAAGATGTAATGAATCTTTTAAAAGAGACAAGATGTTACAATCTCAGCCCTATTGAACTTGAGCAGTTTTTATATGACGTTTCTACTCATTTGGATAAAGACAAAATTGTTATAACCACAGAAGAATCTGAAATCTCCGCCTTCTTAAAACTTATGATAGAGAACGGGGCAAAAGTAGAAATATACTCAGCCCACGATTACCCAGAAACAGATTATGGACGAGGCAAATAAGTATGCCAGATCTAGATTGGACAGCATTTTATTCTTTGCCTGGAAGCAAAAACATAAATTTCGAAAATCTGTGTCGGGCCTTGATTCGCCTTCATTATGGTCAATATGGAAAATTTTTGTCTTTGAAAAATCAGCCTGGGGTTGAGTTTCATCTTAAACTCTCGGGAAATTGCCCTACACTTGGAGAACCACCTCGGTGGTATGGTTGGCAGTGTAAATTGTATAAACAAACCACTGCGGGGTATTTGAGGGCATCAAGTCGAAGAGATATTGAAGACTCGTTAAGGAAGACCGAAGAGCATCTTCCTGATCTCACTGACTGGGTGCTTTGGACACCCTACACGCTTAGCAAAAATGATCAGGAATGGTTTACCTCGCTTCAGACGAAGTTTACTTTACACCAGTGGTGCTCGGAAGAAATTGATACCCACCTAAGTGGTCAGGGTCTTATTCTCAGGAGTACTTACTTTGGCGAGCTTATTTTGACCCCGCATGAGCTCGCGCAACGGCATCAAGAAGCTATTCAACCAATTCGCGAAAGATGGTTGGCACCGGTCCATCAAACCGTTGATGCTGAGCGCACCATTAGAAGGATGCTCGGCGAACCAGGGTCTTGGGATCAAATGATCGCTGTTGGTAGACGTTTGGAGAAAGCTGCAAATAACATATTAGAAAGCCATGATGTCTCATCAAAAAAAATAGAAAAGGCTATTAGGCCATTTGTTGAAGCTTGTTATGCTTTTGCTGACACGCTTTTGCACTTCCACCGAATCTTGGCGGATGGTGATCTTGACAATATTCAACAAAAGCTTCGTGAACGAAAGACGCTAATTGATACTCAAGTACGCTCTATTCTGAGGCAGCTTCGAGCAAGGAATTTAAGCATTGCGATAGACGCAACAAATGCTCTTTATGATATGCATACTGCACAAGAAATGTTGAATGAAATCGAAGAGTTTATTGGAGTAGAGTTGGTGGCAGTAATTGCAGATGCTGGAGGTGGGAAGACTCAAATGGCCGCTCAACTTAATTCACCCCATGACGATAGACCCGCTGGCATCTTGCTGCATGGCCGAGTCCTCCAGAAAGGGCAGACACTGGATGATCTATCACGTCATTTTTCGATTAACGGGAACCCACTGATCAGCATGGAAAGATTGCTTGCATCATTGGATGCGGCTGGTAAGCGTGCAGGTTGCCGACTTCCTGTTGTAATCGACGGTCTCAACGAAGCAGAAGACCCAAGAGACTGGAAAGCACCCCTCTCTACTCTCAGCGAAACTGTAAAACGATATCCAAACGTTTTAGTTGTTTGCACGTTACGCACTGGAGAGCATCAGCGTGACCGAAATATGTGGCGTATGCAACCCACGACCAGTACCAGAGAATCATTTGCAGATATGGCTCTTCCAGATGGAGTTAGGAGGATCGTAAGCGAAGGTTTTGGTGGAGATGTTGATGAAGCGATTTCAAAGTATTTCAGTTATTTTAAAATCAATGCTAAGGATGCAGAAATGCCAGTTGACTTCCTTCAGCATCCATTGAACCTGCGGATATTCTGCGAAGTCACTAATCCCAAGCGAGAATCAATAATCAACGTGGATTATATTCCTGCATCTTTGACACTACTTTTCGAAAAGTATGTTTCAAACGTTTGTGAACGAATTACCCAGATGACCAATCTCAGTTATAGATTCAATGCCGATGAGATTGATTCGGCAATTTACAAATTTGGAATACAATTGTGGGAGTCTAAGAAACGATGGGTTGACGAGGCTATTTATCGTGCTGAAGTGTCCGATACTAATCGTTCATGGGATAGCAGTATTGTAAATTTACTTTCGCAAGAAGGGATAATATTTAAAGATCCTGGAACTGAGCCTTTTAAATATATGATTACACCAGTTTATGACGCCCTTGGTGGATACATTGTTGCTGACTCCCTCCTATCGAAATATGCAAATGACTTCAAATTTGATTGGTTAAAAGAAACAGAGGTGATCAAGTCATTTACAGGTGATGATAGCCACCCCTTGGCATTTGATATTTTCAATTCACTAGTTGCACTTGCTCCCCATCGTATGCACGGTAGACATCTTTGGAAGGAAGCATCTAATATCTTTAAAAAAGCAGCACTCAGGTTTACAACCATATTAGAGGCAAAATATTTAGACGAAGAAACAGTTGCAGCCCTAATGGCACTTTTTAGAGATAATCCCAAAGAAAGAACCCGTTTGTTCTCTCGACTAAAGGGAACTCGAGGTGTGCCTAATCACCCGCTTAATTCTGAATTTCAGGACTCTGCCTTACGCACGATGTCTATTTTGGAACGTGATCTAAGTTGGACTGAATGGATCAGAGAAACCCGCTCTGAGAGATTTAATGAACTCCTTTCAATGGAACTCAGATGGAAGGGAGATATCGCTACTCGGTCGCTATCTGATCGTCTTCGCGCAAAATGGGTAATGTGGCTCCTGACTTCAACTGATCATGAGCTTCGCGACGTGGCAACCCGTGCGCTGTATTGGTTTGGAAGGGGCAACCCCGCTGCGTTGTTTGGGGAAAGTTTAGGTTCACTTGAGATAAACGATCCGTATGTTCCAGAGCGAATGATCGCAGCAAGCTACGGCGTGGCAATGGCACGTCATGTCGATATGGAGGACCAGACTTTTGTAAGCACAATCCTGCCAGATTACGCCCGTAAGCTTTTTGACTTATTGTTTGCTGAGAGTGCGCCATTTAGCACCACTCATATATTATTGCGAGAGTTCGCAACCAGAACAATTGAACTTGCGGTATTTCATAATCCGGACCTGTTTTCATATGAGGAGATTGAAAGGAGCAAACCACCATTTTCTGATGGAGGGCTTCGTGACTGGGGACAAAGTGGAAACCTAAAGGAAGAGCGACTCGGTCGCGATTCCCCCTTTCATATGGATTTTGAGAATTACACGATTGGTAGCTTGGTTCCAAATCGTGGTAACTATAACTATAGTCATGAAGGATACCAAAAAGTTCGGGCGCAGCTCCTTTGGCGTGTCGAACAACTTGGATGGTCGAGCGAACTTTTTAGTGAAATAGATAGTTCGATAGCGCGTGGACAACATTGGGGAAGAACGGCTAGTGACAAAAAAAAGACAGATCGATACGGAAAAAAGTATTCATGGATTGCTTATTCCGAAATGTCTGGGCTATTGCATGATCAAGGGGTGCTGGAAAATTGGCGGGAACGTACATCTTCAGTAGATATCGATCCTAGCTTCCCAGAGCGTGTTACAAAGGGTCATTTAATTAAGTCTGATTTCCTTGGCGATCCAGAGATGGACATGAAGGAATGGATTAAACATGGCCCCTTGCCCAACGTGCATCCTTACCTTCAGTTGAGGGAAGTGCTGCAGGTGAAAGGGCCTTGGATTGCCTTGGATGGATTTGTTATTCAACAGGATGAAAGCCGTGGTCGAAAGTCATTCTGCTTCATTCGCAGTTTTCTCGTATCAAACCAAGATGCCGTTTCTTTTCTGGATCATCTATCCCACCAAGACCTTGGTGGCCGGTGGTTACCCGAAAAGCCTGGGGTCATTTACACTTTCGCAGGGGAAATCCCCTGGTGTGCCTGCTTCCCAAAAAATGGTCTGAGTGAGTTCTCGTTTGTAACGGAGGAAAAGACAGTTAAGGTTATGCGGACACAAAAAGAGTTGTATCTGGATGGCAAGAAATTGGATTTGACTGAACTTGATCTGATTCGTCGCTTAGTAATAACTCAAGCTACTGGAGATACGGATGAGCAACAGAACATAAATGAAGAAGACATCCAACGGATCGAAGTGCAGGAGGTGCAGGTAGAGGTTGAGGAGGTAAAGCAGGAGTTTGCAAAATTCAATGCCTTAATTCCAGTTTGCGATTTCGGATGGGAAGGTTATCAAACTGCTGCGAGCGATGCAGGGCATTCAATTACATTAGCAAAGGAAATTGCCACTGATTTGGAGCTAATTGGGCAACCACAGTCTTTCGATTTGTTCACAATTGAAGGCCAGCAGGCCACCTTTAACATTTCTGATCAAAGTGGCGACTATAACAAGCATCAAACCATGTTCTTTTTCAGGGAAGATTTGCTGAAAACATACCTTAAAAAGAATGAGCTCTCCCTTATTTGGGCGATATGGGGAGAGCGTGAATATTCATCTGACCAGATCGATAAACTTTTCCATGGGCCAGATCACCCTGAACAACCCTATGCAGTATTCAGTTTCATTAAACATTATGAGCGCCTGTGACCGGAAGGAGGGGGGCAGTCGTAGTTGACTATGTTGAATAATTGTAAGGGACGGACTTGCGGGACGTACATTAGTTTATAGGTTGACGGGGTAATTAAACTGAAGAACTTAGTTGACCCCTGGTTTTGCTAACCTAAAATTGACCCCCTAACGGATCAAATTGCAACATAGAGAAACTTAAGGGGACTTGCGGGACGTATTAAACTTATCAACTTATTTTTCCTTCACACCGCGAAAGTTTAATACGCCTCTATACACTCCAAGATCAAAATCGTGGAAGGGAATTAATTGCGAATTGTGAATAAAAGCGAATAGCCTAAAAATAAAAGGAAAAAATCCAAATGACAGAAACAAATGGATTCGGGGGTAACTGGACAGAAGAAAAACTCAAACGGGTAGAAAAATACCTGAAAGCTTATGCTACCATTATGAATAAGCAAAACTTTCGGTTTGCTTATATTGATGCCTTTGCCGGTAATGATGTCAAAAAACTCATCTATTGAATGGACAGAATCCACGTGGAACCCCATTACGGGCTGTTCTAAAATAAGTCCGGGATGTAAAAACTGCTATGCCGAAAGAATGGCTAAAAGATTAAAAGCTATGGGGCAAGCAAATTATTGTAACGGTTTTAAAATAACTACTCACCCACTTGC
>JAHIKR010000036.1 GCA_018897415.1 Pseudomonadota bacterium | reverse complement strand
CCATCCATTCTGTTTCAGTATGTTGGCAACAGCAATTGCATCGTCATCGGCGTAGAGAAGGTTGTTAAATCCTCGGGACTCGCTGGCGTATTTATACTCTGAAATGCCGACTATGACAGCAAAGCGTCTGCCTATAGGAGCTGAAGTAATAGCAGTGGTTTGCGAAATGGGGAGCTGGGTCTCAATTCTGTGCTTGACAATCTCAGTTTTTTCACGTTGTGTAGGCTGTGTTTTGGCATAACTTACCACCTTTTTTTTCAATATGTCCCAATTTATCTCATTTACGAATTCAGTTGCCGCACCTTTAAGATGACTTTCAGTATTAATATATGACTGTTCCAGCATCTCCTCCGGCGTTCCCCATCCACTCGCACTAACTTCTGATTTAAATATGGGCAATTGCTTGAGCTGGAGACAGAGGGAATCTTCATAATGTTTGGGTACAACACTTATGCTCCATTCAAAGTCCGCGTATTCCTTGACTATTCCCTTAATTGATAATGCTATTATTCCGAGCGGAGCAGCGATAATCGATATTGTCGCCGGCCAGCCTATAGCAAGTAGAAATTTGTTCCGGCGGGTTTTATGTTCTGGTTGCTTGCAGGACGCCTGTAACAAATAATCATAGTTGATCTTGGAAAGCTTATCAAACCGTTTGATCGGGAAAAACTCAAGCCCCGAGTTACTGGCGGCGGTGTTTAAATGTGTTGCAAGTTCCTCTGATATACGATCAGCTCGCTTAAGATGAACTGTATTTGTCCCGCTGGCGAATGACGTTCTTATAGCTACTTTGATAGGGCGGTTTGTCTCTGACACTGTTTGGAATTTCGGACTGGGAATATTGTAAAGTGGTTTGTTGACCACCGTTGCACATCCAGCCAGCATAAGAATGAAAGCTAAGGATAGAACGTGATTTATTTTCTTCCAAAAACCACCCCTTTTAAGTTGTTGGGATCCGTTCATATTCTTCATCCAATTTCTCCATTGTGCAGACAGTTGGGGATAATAAAAATGGACTGGCGCTTCATGACGCGCCAGTCCAACAGATGTTGTTATTTTTTCTTCCAACGGATTGCAGTACCTGTAAGTTTCGTTGTAGCCTGTGTCCAAAAGAAACTTAGAATCCTTTGTTCGCGGGTATCTGCCTTGATATTGATTACATCGTCAGCACCTGCTGCACGAGCTTTCTCAAACAATTTGCCATAACCATTGTCACCGCTGCTGAAAAGACCAAGAACGTTTGTACTTGAAGTTTCGGCTGTTACGGTTTCAAGTATATCAAAATCATCCGTATCCAAGTTTATGTAAGTAGTGCTATTAATGAAACAAGGATAAGTTATATCGCCCACAAGGACCCCATGACCTACACCACCGGGAAGCGCTTTACCTTCGCCGCCCCCTGGAGCGGACCGGAAACCAGCACATCCTCCAAGTAGCATTAGGGCACTCACGCAAACCAACACACACATACATTTGTAAATTTTCATCGCTAATCTCCTTTCTTGTATATGTTCATTCAGACCAAATTTTGATTTATACTCTGACAACATGTTTAGTTAATATCTCCCATAAGCATCACCTCACCTTATTTGAAAAACCTAACTCCTGAAAACAATACTTAACCTTTTATTTAAATTATCTAAAATAGTTAATTTTGTCAACGTAAAAATGGACGTAAAGTTGTAGTCGGCACTTTTAGAGGTTAAATCAAAACCTAAATAGCGCTTGTCAAGTGCTTTTAAATTTGATAACTATTTAAACTTATATGCTAACCAGTTCAACAATCAAACACAAGAAAGGAAAGGAGGAATTATGAGAAGAACTATAGCAACCTTTACAGCTTGCGCAATCCTATTGTTCGTCATGGGTTGTGCGACGAATTATCCTATTGGCATGCTGTACACGGAACTGAAACTTCCTGTCACAGCTACAGCGAATAGTGGAACGGCAACCAAAGTAGGCACAGCCAAATGCATCAGCGTTCTGGCGATGGTAGCGATCGGCGATGCCAGTATTGAAGCAGCTAAAAAGGACGGCGGCATAACAAAGGTGCATCATGTTGATTGGGAAGTGGAGAACATCCTGGGAATCATTGGGAAATACAAAGTCACAGTCTATGGAGAATAACTCTGTCTATCGTAGTCATACGGTACGTGGGTGTTATTAAAAAAGGAGGAATTATGCGAAAACAAAGAGTTATATTCCTGCTGGGCATTGTTTCTGTCATCGCCTGTTTTTTTCTAACGGGTTGCGGTGCCGTAATGAAGGCGACGCCGGCGTCCGGTATTATTGTTGACGCAGGCTCCATGAATAGAAGTGACTATGTGATACTCGACAGAGTCGAAGGAACGTCTTCTACTAAAACTATTCTATTTGGATTGGTACAAATTATTGATGGAGATGTAGATAAGGTTAAAATCTTTTGGATACCATTGTTTGAGGAGAAGTATGCCTTTCAGACTCCTGCTCCATTTCCTTTTAGCCTCTTCCAGTTTGCTACTACTGAAGACCGCGCATATTACAAAGCGCTGGCCCAAACACCGGATGCCGATAGCGTTCTGAACAAGGCATACTCCAAGGAAAAGAGGGGGATTCCTTTTATATTTGAGAATGAAACGGTAACCTTTACAGGAAAAGCCATCAAGCTAAAAACCGACAATGACCTGGGCAAATAAAAGTATACTCCTTCGGCTTGGCTATTGTGCAACAACATACCCTTCCGAAGGAGTATAACCTGTCTCATATAGAAATGGAAAGATTTAGATAGTAGGAGGCATGAATGCTGTTAGCGGCTAAAAGACTTCTGATTAGCCTTTTTATTTGTTTGTTGCTTATTGATGTCAGAGTAGGAATTGCAGAAGATCGGGCAATTGCTGTAAAGAAAAAAGAAGACAGAGTAGCTTTAGTGATTGGTAACAGCGATTACAAAACGGCACCATTAGCTAATCCTGCAAACGATGCAAGCGACATGGCGAGCAGTCTAAGCAAATGCGGTTTTAATGTGATTAAATATATCAATTGTTCCAAGCAGCAAATGCGCAGAGCTATAAGAGAATTTGGCGAGAAAATAAGAAGCGGCGGCGTTGGTCTTTTTTATTATGCAGGACACGGCCTGCAGGTTAACGGTGTAAATTACCTGGTCCCGGTTGATGCGGATGTAAACGTAGAATATGAAGTGGAAGATGAATGTGTTCAAGCTTCGAGCGTACTAGGAGCCATGGAGTATGCAGGTAACCGGCTGAACATAGTAATACTTGATGCTTGCCGCAATAATCCTCTTAAGAGAAGCTTTAGATCGGGAGCCACGGGACTTGCCAGGATGGATGCACCTGCCGGATCTTTAATAGCTTATGCTACCGCACCTGGCTCAGTAGCAGCAGATGGAACAGGCAGGAACGGGTTGTACACATCAAACCTTATGAAGTATATGATGATACCAGGCTTATCTATAGAAGAAATGTTTAAGAATGCCCGGCTGAATGTTATGAATGCTACAAATAAGGCTCAAGTGCCATGGGAGTCATCTTCCATGACCGGCGATTTCTATTTTATACCTGGAGGAGCTATACAGAAGAAACCACTTGCGCAGCCTTTACCTCCAACCCCTTCAATAGTACCAAAAGTACCACATGAACGTTTTTATCTCGCTTCGAAAGGCACAGGATATATTAAAAAGAGCAACAGGTTTGTCAAGGAAGGCAATAATATTATATTCGATACGTTATTAAAGAAAAAATGGCTGGTTACAGATAGTGATGAGATTTTCAGTTGGGAACAAGCAAAGGAATATTGTAAAAATTTAGATGGAAATTTTCGATTGCCGACAAAATTTGAATTACAATCACTGATAACAAAAAAGAAGCTCAAGGGAGAATGGGGAAGAATTGATGGTGATTTTTTCCCGATGAATAATCGTTCGGAAAAATATTGGACTAGTACCGGAAACTGGCTGGATGGATACGATTATGTGGATTTCAATAATGGGACATCAGATACAATGTCAAAGACTAATTATTGTGCTGTAATTGCCATCAGTGATTGATATTCAGTCTTTTTGCTTGTTTCCGTCTTATTTACACCTACGCTTTTCGCAAGTCCTTGCTGCATCAAGATCTTGGCACATTTCTTCGCAAAAATCGCTTAACTTAGGTTTAATCGTAATTTTTGACAATACTATTTTATCCGAAAGGCGGCAGATTATGAAACAGAATCGTTTAGTGAAATTGTCGTTATGTTTGCTGGCAATTGTTTTCCTGGCAGGGTGTATGATAGCTCCCGTGGTACCACCGATTGGCGTTATCTACAACAACACAAGAGCGCCCTTGGACGTAGATTTTGAAAAGAGTGAGTACGGCCCAAAGACCGGCACTGCTTATACTAATTGTATCCTGGGGCTTATTGCCTGGGGGGATGCCAGTGCTGAAGCTGCTGCGAGAGATGGGGGTATATCCATAATAGAACACGTTGATTATGAATATATGAACATACTGTTCGTATACCAAAGATTTACGACTATAGCCCATGGAAAATAATTATTAACACCGTTTTTATTGAGAGAGATCAGCCATGAGAAAAAGATATCTCTTTTTCATAGTACCTATTGTATCAATACTATTGCTGTTTGCCACGGGCTGCACCTTAGCTCCCATAGTTCCCCCCTGTGGAATTCTTTATACACACATTAAAGCCCCTTGTTCCACAAAATACAAAGAGACACCTGTCGGAGGGAGGAAACCCTACGTGGATTCATCTGCACGGTATGTATGCGAGCCATATTTCGGTACAAGTTGGGGTTGGGGTGATGCAAGTATCCAAAAGATTGCCGAACAAAATGGAATAAAAAAGATAGAATACGTGGATTACGAGTATTTAAATGTGCTTGGAATCTACAAAGAGCTTAAAATAATACCGCACGGCCAGTAGATAGGATCCCACCCTGAAGGGTCAGCTTTGCAAAAGAACTGTGTTTCCAAACTTATGTGTTCAACAGCATCTTGTATGGACAGGTTTAAGATACGTTCTGATGCTTTCCATGTGGCGTCGCAGCTCCGCCACTCTTTCTTAATAGGCAACGAATTGATATTATTAGGGCTTGGTTGTTTTTTCCAAGAAACTCGCGACGATTTCTTTGGCAACCTTCCGAGCTAAAGAAGCCGGGCTATCGACATCAAAGATGTCCCAGAAGATTGTCTTTGTATGGTCCCCTTTCCATACTATCACTCCGGTCTCTACATCGACTGCTTTAATCGAAAATCCAACTGTGGCATAGACTATTGGCCCCCAAATTATTCTATAATAAGACTTCACGGTACCAAAGATAACAATATCGGCATCAAACATCTTTCCGACTTTAATCCCCAGTTGTTCTGTAAGGCCAGACATAGAGAATTCTAGCTCCGCAATTAGCTTATCGATCATGTTGCGTTCTACAACCCGATGCCCTACCTCCAGGAAGGCGGTCTCAAAACTATCTCTCACTGTCTTGGATGCCTCGGGGTAGTTGTCTTTGTGCTCCTGCAAGTTCGAGTTAGCAAAAGGCAATATAACACACACCTTAGAGCTTTTATCATTTAGATGTGGTCCTACCCATACCGTGGGTTCTGTCTTCTTCAAAGTACAAGCAACCATGGTTGAGAATATAATAGCTAATATGATATATAAAATTTGTCTCATAACAGACTTTCTTCTATTGTATTGAAGTTAGGCGACATGAACAAAAGGTTTCATAACTATGAGTAATTGATGACTATTTAAGGTCTTTATCGGTTTTGAT
>JAHIKR010000316.1 GCA_018897415.1 Pseudomonadota bacterium | reverse complement strand
TTCCACACGCTTTTCAGACATCTTTATGTCGCGTCCCTGAGCCGCAAAAGCAGCCAGAGTAAAACGGAATGCATCGGTTCCATAATGTTCTATAACTGTGAGCGGATCGATTACATTTCCTTTTGACTTGCTCATTTTACTGCCTTCTTCATCACGAACAAGGGCATGTATATAAACATCTTTAAACGGCACGTCCCCCATGAAGTGCAGACCCATCATCATCATGCGGGCTACCCAGAAAAACAGGATATCGAATCCGGTGATAAGAACCGATGTCGGATAAAAGGTTTTTAAAAGGGGTGTTTGTTCTGGCCAGCCCATGGTGGAAAACGGCCACAGAGCAGAGCTGAACCAGGTGTCCAGGACATCTGATTCCTGAACAAGGTTTTTGCCGCCGCATTTCGGGCAGGTTTCCGGAGTATCCATGGCAATGACCATTTTATTGCAGTTTTCGCAGGTCCATGCCGGTATCTGGTGCCCCCACCAGATTTGCCTTGAAATACACCAGTCCCTGATTTCGTTCATCCAGTTAAAATAATTCTTAGTCCAGGATTCGGGGATTATTTTTGTTTCTCCATTTTCAACGGCTTTAATTGCTTTTTCTGCAAGCGAGCTTACCTTTACAAACCACTGTTTGGATAAATTTGGCTCGACTATAGTTTTGCACCTGTAACAGTGACCAACCTTGTGTTTGTGAGGTTCGATTTTTTCGAGAAATCCCTCTTTTTTAAGAGCTTCGACAACAGCTTCTCTACACTCGAAACGGTCGAGACCTTTAAATTGCCCTGCATCGGATGTCATTAAGCCGTCATCGCCTATAACTTTTACACTTGGAAGATTATGGCGCATTCCTATTTCAAAGTCGTTGGGATCGTGGGCCGGAGTAACCTTTAATGCACCGGTACCGAAAGACATATCAACGTACTTTTCCCTGATTATTGGAATAGTTCTGTTCATAAGAGGAAGTATGACCTTGTTATATCCGATGTTCTGGTAACGCTCATCTTCGGGATTGACAGCGACCGCTGTATCCCCCAGCATGGTCTCAGGTCTTGTGGTTGCGACAACGATTCCGCCTGATCTGTCGGCAGATGGGTAGCGTATGTGATATAGATGGCCGTCATGCTCTTCATGTTCCACTTCAAGATCGGCAAGAGCGGTATGGCAGCGCTGACACCAGTTAATAATGTAGTTGCCGCGGTAGATCAGGCCTTCATTGTAAAGCTGTACAAAAACTTTGCGCACCGCGTGCGATAGCCCTTTATCCATGGTAAAGCGTTCGCGGTTCCAGTCACATGATGCTCCAAGACGTTTAAGCTGGCTTATGATTGCGCTGCCGTATTCCTCACGCCATTCCCACACAGCCTCAATAAACTTTTTTCTGCCGAGCTTGTGGCGGTCAAGCCCCTCGCTGGCAAGCTTTTTTTCCACAACATTTTGAGTTGCAATACCTGCATGGTCGGTGCCGGGCATCCAGAGTACATTATCGCCATGCATTCTCCTGTACCGGCAGAGAATATCTTGCATTGTAATATTAAGGGCATGTCCCATGTGGAGGACGCCGGTAATATTTGGAGGAGGTATCACTATTGAATATGGTTTTTGTGCGCTTTCATCTGTGGCTGCAAAAAGTTGCTCTTTTTCCCAGAAATCATACCAGCGTTTTTCTACTTCATGCGGTTCATAGCCCTTATCAAGAATATTTGAAGTCATATGTTATTCTTTCTCAGATCCCTGATCCCTATCACCTGACACCTGTTCCATAAAATTTGAAAAGGGGATTATTTAATAATCCCCGACTTTTTTATCATTCACATTTTTTAGCCATGCTGTTATCCGGAGCATAGACGCCGTATTATTCTTCGTCGATCCTTGTATCTTCGAGTAGAAGAGCCTTTAGCCCTTCTATTTCTTTTGTGACTGTTTTTTCGATTACTTCAGTAAGTATGCTGTCGATCCTGTCAGCATACATCTTCTTTATAACTCTTTCTAAAGCTTCATCAACCTGCTCGGTAGATAAGGGGATCTCAGGGGTATCAGAAGCGGTCTCCTTTTCATAGGCGGTCTCCTGTTGCGTGTCTTCTACAACATCTGCAATTAGCTGCCCAAGATCATCAGCTTCTTCTTCAAGCTCAAGGGATATATCCAGTTCTTTATCCTCTGAGACATCTAATCCTGAATCCACTTCCGTAGAATCAACAAATTCATCATCAAGGTAATGATCAATTTCTATGTCTTTATCTTTATCAAGGTCAACTTCTAAATCAAGATCATCTTCTAATTTGAATAGATTGTCTAAAATATCATCATCAAGCTCAGGGACTTTTTCTTCTAAAGCACTGGTTGCTTCATCTGTATAATCAGGGAGTTCAATAGCATCAATGTCTTCTGTGTCTGAGGCAACATCTGTAAGATCTATAATATCTTCATCATCCTTAGGGCCTGCTTCATCATTGAGCTGGTTTGTATTATTGTTGGCTGTCATATCAACCTCCATGCTAAGACCTTTTAAAAACATCCTCTTTTGTCCGATTTCTACGTCTGGCTCAAATTTAAATCCTCAAAATACTCAATGTATTCCTCCGGTTAAAATTTTCGCCATCCTTGAACTCGAACAAAACTGAACGTTTTTCAAAAGTCTTATATTTATAACGTGTCAAAATTTTGCTGAAAATTAAGCAAACCCCTATAATTTTAGGAAATTAGCATATGGCATATGGTGTGTCAAGATATTTGCCTTTTTACATCTTAGACAAAAAAAAGATTTACAGAAGGATAGTTTAATTTGTAAAAAGTATTATGCGCCGATTTTTTATTGAAGAATCAAAGGTTACTGGCCCAATAATATCTATCACTGGTTCAGATGCAGCACATATTAAAAAAGTTTTGCGCATGAAACCAGGAGATAGGATAGGGCTTTTTGACGGCAGGGGTTTTGAGTATGAGGCAAGAATAGAAAACTTGACTGCCAAAAGTGTCGAAGTATCAATAGCCCGCCGTTTTTTGTCGGCTTCAGAATCTCCTGCTCAGATAATAGTGGCCCAGGCCCTGTTAAAAGACAAAAAAATGGATACCCTTGTAAGGCAGCTTACTGAAATAGGGGTAGCCAGGTTAATTCCTTTTACATCTATTCGATCGGTTCCTATACCAGACCAAAAAAGGCTTTCAGCACGCAGAAAGCGATTGGAAAAAATTGCAATAGAAGCTCTCAAACAGTGCAGGCGCGGCCATGTTACAGAAATAGTTGAAACTGTGACTTTTAATGATGCGATAAAGATGGATGATGAGTGTGATCTTAAGATTGTCTTCTGGGAAAATGAATCAAAGCCCATAAGCGATGCAATTCAACATATACATGATAGACATTATAGAAAAATTTTGGCTGTGCTTGGTCCAGAGGGCGGGTTTACGGAAAAGGAGATCGAATATGCAAGAGCCTGCGGATTTGTTACAGCCTCACTTGGCCCACGAATATTAAGAGCTGAAACAGCAGCAATTGCTGCATGCACAATACTTCAGTACCTTTTTGGCGATATGGGTTTAAAAAAATCTTGACAAAGATCAGGGCTTCTAATAGGACAAATTCTGTTCTTAATCGGGCCGAGGTAGCTCAGTCGGTAGAGCAGTGGACTGAAAATCCGCGTGTCGGCAGTTCGATTCTGTCCCTCGGCACTCCTTCATCTAACCCCCCTTGGTATAGAGACCTTTGAAAAATGTTCAATTTTGTTCAAGTTCAAGGAAGGCGAAAATTTTAAATGCAGAGCTTGCCCCTTGCCTGACAAGGGGAATACATTGAGTATTTCGAGGCTTAAAATTTGAGTCTGACGCCGACACTTTAGTGAAGCTTTATAGCGCTAATTGGGCAAAAGGGGGCGTTTTGCAAAGGTCTCATAGGGTTAGTCGCAGTATGGCTAACCCTTTTTTAGTTTAACCGCATATAATGATCCTGATGTTCTCTCCGCGATAGGTGATAATCTAACTTTGGGATAGCCGATTTGAAAAAGCACCGGCTTTTTAAAATCCGAGCGTATCGCATTATTATATGTCCCAAGATCAATTCCTAAATGGTGATTTTTAAAAACCTATTAATCTTGAGTTTTTGAGGCGATTGATGAGTGAACAATTCCTGCTTGCCCTGTGCTTTACTCAAATCGGCTATATACCAACTGGTAATGGTGGGAATTGTGGATGGCTTCATAGAAAATTTTCGCAATGTCATCATAACTGTATCTTTCCGTTTTCCCCTGTTGATTCAAGGCGTTCCAGGTTCTTTTAATGTTATGGGATAAGCATCATTTTTATTGAATGAAGGGAGTATTAAGTCCAAACTCGACCTTAAAATCTGTTGCTTTCACAATTGGCTTCACAGTTCTTTTATCTTTTATTAAATCAACAATACCATATTTAGCCATTGTGTTTAACGTTCGGGACAGGTTGCTCCGCTTCCGTCCGGTTGCTATTTCCAACTCTTTTAAAGAGGTTGGTTTTTGTTCTTTTATAATTTTTAAAAGTTCCTGATTTTCGTTGCTTAGGACTTGCGCCATTGATTGCAAAGATTCAAACCATATTTTTGGTTCCTTCTTTTTGGCTGTATATTCTCCTTTAGCAATCGCAATCGTTCTTTTTTTGTAGTCCTCTTTGGACATAATTCCGATTTTTAGTATTTGTTTTGCCATAGAAATATTTCACCATTTAAATCTAATAGCGTCTCTAAAGATAAATCTTTTTTCGTATACTTGTTCATTGTTATTTAATCAAGAATTATCATCAGATGATAACATCTGTCAATAAATATTATTAAGTGAAAGGATAATAAAAATTCGACCGCGGAGAGGCCCGTTTTGGTTTCATCCAAGGGGGTGTAGTTTAATCCAAGTGGAATGCTGGGTTAAAAGCAGTCCGTGCCAAGTACGTGACCGTAAGGCCGCAGCATTTATTCGTGATTTTACAAATAAAGCCATATATCAACCTTTCGCCAGCGGCCCCAGCCTTCCAGCCTTCTCCTGGTCAACATTAACGCCTTCAATGCGGTTTGAAGAAATAGCGCTTTCAATCAAGGCATGCTCACGAAGAATCTTGAGTTTTTGAGGCGATTGATGAGTGAACAATTCCTGCTTGCCCTGCGCTTTACTCAAATCGGCTATATACCAACTGGTAATGGTGGGGATTGTAGATGGCTCTGTAGAAAATTTTCGCAACGTCATCATAAAAGTTTCTTACCTGTCCTGTATGTCCGGAAGATCGTACTGGGATCCAATAAAAAAATATAATCTTAATGTGCTAATCAAGACGCGGCACCAATCACCAATATATATTTCTCCATTATAAACTGATGTACCGCAAGCCTTCCCATGCTTAAAAGATAGTTATTTATAGATGTCCCGCAAGTTCCCGGGTGAAGTGATAACCTCATCTAATTCCTGTATCTTTTGATGAAGTTGGGAGGATATCATGCAAATGAGCCAATCATCATACTGGCCAGGATTCTTTGCCACTACAAGTAATTTAACCTTTACTGATTCGAAATGAAAGCCTCTGGGAGGCCAGGGGAGAAAAACCCCGGCTACCCGATTCGCTATTATAGACTGGTCCCTCTTTTCTATGCGGCCTTAGTAGCCACTCCACGAGGAGCGGGGGCACCCTGCAAGAGGCCTCGAGTACTGAGGTCCTCATCGATGTCTGGCCAGTGGATCCCGTATCCCGCTCCGGCAATGCGCCAGTTCGCCCGCTGCTCAGACGTCGCATGTAGCAGACGTGGGTACCATGCCAAGGGAACCGTTATGGTTCGTCCGTCGAAAAGATCAACACTGATTGCGTCATCAGTGACGCGCACGTCACTGACTCGCTCACCTGCTTTAGGTTCCAAAGTAGTCATTCCATGCCTCCAATAATTCCTTCTGGTGCTCTGAAGTAAGTGTTTCCAATTTCCTCAGTTCCGTTGCTGGAAACCCGAGATTGTACGCCAAAGCTACAGGACTGAGCCAGAACTTGGCTGAAAAGGAGTCCCTGTCAATGTGCACGTGTGGCGGCTCGTGCAAGTCGTGACTGACGAAGTATAACCTGTACGGTCCTTTTCTTAAGACTGCTGGGGACATTTTCCTATTCCTTGTCGATTCTTTTAGCGAACAATGATTAGTGGGCGAAAACGCGCAATATCATGGAACGAAATCGCGCACTACGTGAGCACCTTATATACAATCATAAAAACACCGTCCTTATCGTCCATACCGTCCTTTCTGGGAAAAAACAAGTAAGCTTTAATTCCGCAGTTTACAGGTCGTAAGCCTAAAAATCGCTATAACCTCCCTACGTCGTTGAGGATTTTGACTGATAACGCAGTGAAATCATTTATCTGGGGATCTATACTTCCATATAACAGGTTCTGTTCCCGAGAATAGACGCTTAATGTTTTCAATATGGCGCAGGTAGATAAGTATTGATATGAAGACGGCACAAATCGCCAGAACTATTGAGTTAGTCACCTTCCATACAGCAACGGGAAGTATTAGTGCCGCTCCAAGAGATCCGACAGATACACGGTTGCATAAACATATGAACATTATAAATGTCAGCAGGGCAAAAAGACACGCTATTGGTGAAATTATAATGAAACACCCCGCTGCAGTTGCAACACCCTTTCCACCACCCTTAAATTTCAGAAAAACAGGATAAAGGTGACCTAATAAAACTGAGATAGCTATAAGGGATACATATATTTCAGCCCAAAAACCATTAACGCCCGTTAATTTGATCGCAAGATATACAGGTAAAGCACCTTTAAACACATCGCCCGCCAGGGTAATCATTCCTAGTCTATTCCCTGCTATTCTTCTAACATTTGTGGCGCCAATGTTGCCGCTGCCCATCTGCCTGATGTCAAAGGGTGTAAACAACTTTGTCAAAACAAAGCCCCATGGAACGGAACCGAGCATATATGCAAAAGTCAAAAGTGCTGACAACTTTAATATATTTACAAGATCCATTATGAATTATCCATGAGAAATTCGGTCTAAACTACTGACCAGATTATAGTGATAATGCCCGCGAGAACAAAATGAGTCTCAACCAGAAATTCCAGCCTTATGCCGGGAAGCATATTGCCCCGTTCATAGGCTGAAAGAATCACAGCTATGAAGATTGGACAGATAGCAAGTACAAAACCGAGGTTCTCGATAAGATGAAATGCACTCGATAATAACAATGCTGCAAGAATAAAAGCTATCATGATCTTTAAAATACGCATGGTCTGCTTTTCTCCCAATAGTATTGGGATGGTTGCCCTTCCTACTATACGGTCTCCCTGCATATCGAGGATATCAAAAAAAGCGGTTCTGACAAAAACCATGCTCGCTGACAAAAAAAACACAATAACTGTACTCATATTAATACTCTCAGATACCGAGAGAGTGGGGAATATCGAAGTGACAATCCCCCAGGCTGCTGCTATAAGAACCGTCTTTGATCCGGGCATATCCCTTAGTCTGCGATATCTGCCTCCAAAAAGGCTTTCCGGTACGAGATTTATGTTATATGAAAGACCAAGTAGACTCATGAGAAAAAGAATCAGAAAAGGGGTAACACCCATAATGTAGGCGGCAATCAGCCCTGCACTGCCGGCAATTACAGCAAGAGCCGCAAGAAATCCCTTATGCTTTGTATAAAAAACAGCTCTTTCAGGATCATTATATTTGTCAGCTTTGCTGCCAATTAGGTTGTTTAATATGTGCATGGACAGAACATAAAGTACAGATATAAGAACATGAGGGAAATAGTGATCGATTCCCTGCAGCCTGGTACAGGCGTAACACAGGCATCCAGCACCAAGAGAAACATAGATGTTAGTCAGGAGAAGTGATCGTTGTAGAGAAAAAAATGCCCTGCGCCAACCCTGCTTTTTTTTAAAAAATAAAGATTCAAGAGTTCTGTAAACTCTTTTTATTATCCAGTTCGGAGTAGAAGCTCCTGCCGTTAATCCTATGTTTTGTGCTGAGGCAATAGCTTTTAAATCAAGCTCATCTTCTGATTCAATGTGGTAAGAAGGTTTCCCTGATTCTCTTGCAATTTCAGCAAGCCTTTGAGTGTTCGCGCTGTTATGCCCACCCACGACTATCGATGCATCTACTGACTTTGAGAGAAGTTTTACTTCTGCCTGCCGTTTTGATGTGGAATCACAAATAGTATTGAAGATTTTGTAATGCGGGAATTTTTTGTTCGCCCATTTTTTTACTTCTTCAAAAAATTGTGTGTTCTGGGTAGTTTGAGCAACGATGATGGCCTTTTCAAAGGCAGGAAGAGAATCGAGGCCATTAATATTATCAATAGCATATCCCTTGCCATCTGAGTAGCCGAGCAGTCCGATAACCTCCGGATGATTCTTGTCTCCAATAATTATTGATGTATAACCCTGCTCGGCGTGTTTTTTTATAGTAGTTTGCACCTTGATTACACGTGGGCATGTGGCATCTATTATTGTAAAGCCGGCTTTTTTTAGTTTTTCCTTTGCTTGTGGAGGAACTCCGTGAGCCCTTATCAGGACAGTGCCTGAACCGTGATCCGGTATATTATCTATGACGGATATTCCCTTTTCTTTTAAAAGGTCTAGGACGTGTGGGTTGTGTATCAGAGGACCATATGTGTAGATAGGATTTTCGTGTTTATTGGGCGCATCAAAAGCCATTTCAACTGCTCTGCGTACGCCCATACAGAAGCCTGCGGTTTTGGCAAGTAATATTTTCATCTAATCCGGGCAGATTCCTATTGCTGCGGTTATCCTTTAAGATAAATTTTATGATCAACAAGAGAAAGTGAATGTATGCTGGCCTTTACAACCTTTTGCTCTCCAAATATGTTGCAGATCAGCAGGTTGTCTCCATCAGGTTCTATGGTGTC
>JAHIKR010000315.1 GCA_018897415.1 Pseudomonadota bacterium | reverse complement strand
TCTCCCGTCAGGACTCCCGCCATATTCCGACCATCCACCACAATTCCGCTTTTCTGAGCAATGGCTAAAGCTGTATCAGGGTGGTCGCCGGTAATCATAATGACATCAATACCGGCCTCCTGACACTTTTTAACTGCAGGAGGTACTTCTTTGCGAATGGGGTCCTCAATCCCAACAAAACCAGCAAGGATAAGATCATACTCCAAGTCTTCCTGTTTGGCATCCGTATAATCGCCTTCCGCAAGTAACCGGTAGGCTATGGCAATGACACGTAAACCTGTTGCAGCGACCTTTCTCATTGCTGCCTCAGCCTTTTCAAGGGCCTCTTCATCAACCTTGACCGGCTGTGCTGCCAAGTCAGATTGCATACCAGAAATAAAAGGCCGTATGGCCACCCAGGCTCCTTTGACTACAAAGAACTTCTGAGAATCTGCCGAAAAGATACCGGCTGATCTTCTTTTATCGACGTCAAAGGCAAAATGTTTTTCAATAGCTTTTTCAAAAGCAGCAAAATCTCCACCTTTTTCCACGTAGGAATCAGCAACTGATACATCAAGGGGATCTCCTGAAAACCCCTCTTCTGATTTGCGGACTTCGGATGCACTCAGGGCAAGCTTCAGTAGAAAATTCTCTGAGCCCTTATCTTTGAATTTTTCGCAGGCAAGGGCATCTCCCAGGTGTGTAATTGTCAGTTGGTTATGAGTTAGAGTTCCTGTTTTGTCGGTACAGATCACATGAACCGCACCCAATGCCTCAACGGCTTTCAGTTCTTTTACCAGTACGTTCTTTTTAGCCATCCGTAAGCTGCCGATTGCCAGAGACAGGGTAAACGTGGGCAGAAGACCTTCAGGAACGTTGGCCACAATAATGCCCATCATAAATACAAGGTTTACCCAGAGAGATCTTCCGCTAAAAACTCCATAGAGAAAGAACGAAAACCCCATGCTCACGGCAATAATAGTCAGGATCTTCACCATGCGGCCAGTCTCGTGCTCCAGAGGGGATGGACTTCTTCTGATAGCCTGAGAAAGCTGAGCCAGCTTGCCAAACTCTGTTCTGATACCTGTTGCAAAGATGACTGCCTCGCCACTGCCTTTGAAAACAGAGCATCCTGCAAAAACAAGATTTTCGCTTTCTGACATACGTTTATCTACTGCTGATTCATGGAGGCTCTGTGCCTTGGACTCCCCTGTGAGTGGAGCATTGTTTACTACCAGATCCCCGCTCCTGACCAATCGGCCATCAGCCGCTATACGGTCGCCTTCTGAGACAATAAGAACATCTCCAGGAACAAGATCCTCAGCAAGGATTTCGACATTATTTCCATTTCGCCTGACCCAGACACGGGGAGGAAGAAATTTCTTGAGAGCTTCCATTGCTTTTTCTGCACGATATTCCTGTACAAAACTAAATAAAGCGTTGAGGAAAGATACCCCGAGCAGTGCCCAGCCAAGAACATTCATACTTTCGCCCGGCTGGATATTATCGGCGACAAAGCAGATAACAGCAGAAACATTCAAAAGGATGGTAAAAAAATTGGTAAACTGTTTTGTGAGGGAACGAACCCATTTCCATTGATCGCGGACTTCCACAGAGTTCTTGCCGACCTCCAGCAAACGTTCTTCGACCTCCTGGTCGTTCAGGCCATCCGGTCGGCTTGCCAGATAAGCGTAAACTTCATCAGGGTTAACATGTTGTATTTGCTTTGCTTTATTCATATTCCCCTGTAGATTCCCATATCACAAGGAGTTCCACGGAGAACTCTCTCCAGCGAATTGCCATAAACGGTACGGCCAAGAAGGGTGCGCTCTGATGCGCCAAATAGAATCATGCGTGTCTTTAACTTGCAGCCGTGGTCCAGGATCTCTCTCGACCAGTCGTTACTTACTACTACACGATAGTCCAGCCGAAAGCTGTCAGCTCCGCATCCCTGCTTAATGTCCTGGATAACATCAGCAAGGTATTTCAACCCCTTTTTGCGCAATACCTGCATGCGATGCGGAGAGAAATGGAGAAGTTGAAAAGAACTGACGTTCATGACCCGAAGGAGATAGACTTCTTCTACCTCAGGCAGAAACAGCTTGAAAAAGGGCCAAGCTGATTTAAAACCCCTCGGATGTCCTGCCAGCGGAATCAAGAATTTGCGTGGATTCGCAAGCAAACCCGGCTGTACTACCCGTACAGCAAGTACATTGAATTTGTTAGATTCGAGGAGCTTTTCAGAAATGGTCCCAAACAAAAAAGCTTGTCTCTTGGAGCGAATTCGAGTTCCGCAAACAACAAAACTCTCGCTGCCGTGGGGAATAGCATTCAGGAGAGACTGGAAAACATTCTTTTTTAGCGGAAGGATTTTACGGCATATTTCTATGCCTTGAGCGTTACACTCTTGCTCAATATTATTGATCTTTTCGACAACTTGCACAGGAGAAACGCTATTGTCCTGAATGTGGACAAGTGTCAGCTTTTTCTCAGCGGTATGGGCTGCAAGACGAATACCGTAGCGTGATACCCAGTCACCATTAAGCGACCCGTCATAGGCAAGGTATATCATATTCAGGCCTCTGTAGAGGTAAGTATTTTATACAATAAGTTTTTTGCTATATAAAAAATCTATAAAAACAGGGATATTATGTCAACATATAACCACCAATTAAGATGTCCTGCTAATATTACGCTCAACTTGGGTTAGAAATAAATTATTTTTTCTGAAAAAATCAATTTGGTTGAAGAACAGGGTAGAAAATTATATGTATATAAAAATTTCAGCTTTATTGAGACCAAACCCATGCCTGACAATATTATTGACCTGCCTGAATTAAGAGAAAAAACACACGTTTTTCAGGACCGTGCCCATGCCGGGAAAGTGCTTGCTGAAATGCTTAAAGATTTCCGTCAAACAGACAGCATTGTCCTTGGCATTCCAGCAGGCGGTGTGCCTGTTGGCGCTGTGATATCCAAACAGCTTTCCCTTCCTTTTGACGTGGCTGTTGTAAGTAAGATAACTCTTCCATGGAACACAGAAGCAGGCTACGGCGCAATTGCCTTTGACGGAACCCTAAAACTTAACAAAGATATGCTGCCCCACCTTAATCTGACAGAAGAAGATATCCAGGCCGGCATTAAAAAAACCACAGAGAAGGTTACACAAAGGATTAAAAAACTGCGAGGTAAAAAACCTTTTCCAGACCTTTCACAAAGAAAAACCATTCTGGTTGATGATGGCCTCGCATCCAGCTTTACCATGAACGCGGCAGTTGAGGCGATTAAAAAGGCCGGGGCAAGCCAAATAATAGTAGCCGCACCCACCGGCCATCGCATGTCGGTTGAATGGATCGCAAAAAATGTAGAGGCTCTTTACTGCCCTAACATCCGCAGCGGCTGGAGCTTTGCAGTAGCAGATGCATATCAGCTCTGGTCAGATGTAACAGATGAAGAGGTAATCAAAAGTCTTGAAGAATTATGGAAAAAAGGGACTAAAGAGAGTTAGGTGGAAGATGAAGTTTTAATGGAAAAAGACGGAATCAATTATAAAGAACTGGCTGTTTACGACAAAGAGAGAAAAGGAATCTTTATTCATAAAGATCAGTTGAATAACGACTGCTTTCAGGTTGGCGACAGGTCCTCTATCAACTGGAAGGGAACAAATGCATTTCTGACCTTATCCACTGATCTATAGCAGTTTTCATAAATATGTTCCGCATTCTCTCCCTACAGCTTGAGGTAGATAAAAGTATACTCCCCATCATTAATGTCGATAGTTAAATTTCCACCCCTGGCCTCTGCAAATACAATCCACGGTGGCTTATCCCCGCTACCGCACTCGAACCTGGGATAAAACTCACCGGTTTTCCCATTGTGCCAGGACAGCAGCATTGGATCCTTACAGCGTTCTCTGGCTTTTTCCTTCGCCAGGTCCCTTGCCTTCAAAAAATCCAAGGCTGGATCATCTACTTGCATTTTTATATTTTCCACATAATATTCGTTAGACAAAGTTTTCAATATCATCACCATTTCAATCCTTATTTAACCTAAAATGAGCGTTTCAAATTGAGCAAAAACCTAAAATATAATAAAATCCTTTATTTAAAAAATATCAATAATAAACCTTGCTTTCAGCCTAAAAGGTGTTATTATTTTTTTAATCAATAAAGGCCTGTTCTTAATTGGCGGGCCGGTTTCGATCTAAAGGAAAGTACCATTTGTCAAAGTGGCACCCTGAAGTCTGGAACTATGAGAATTTCTTAAAAGGGGGTGTTAATTATGGCTAATGGAATTGTAAAATGGTTTAATAGCG
>JAHIKR010000314.1 GCA_018897415.1 Pseudomonadota bacterium | reverse complement strand
TTTGATGCCAAATTTAAAAGGACTTTCAATACAGCAAGCACGCTTAATCATAGAAGAAAATGGTTTGAGTTTAAACAAACTATCTAGTACATATAGCGAAAATGTAAAAAAAAATGAAATTATTTCTCAGTTTCCTTCGCCGGGAACAATGATTACGCGAGGAGAATTTGTAAACCTTCTCGTCAGCACAGGTATCAGGCCAAATGTATATAAAATGCCTAATATTAAAGGACAGTCTCTTGAAGAAGCAATAGCTTTAATTGAAAGCTTTAATCTATCGCTTGGGGAGATAAAGTTTCTTTTTATTGAAGAAAAACCTAAAAATATAATTATAGACCAAGCACCTTTATCGGGACATAGAGTAATTGAGGGAACATATGTTAATATTACCATAAACAGGGAGGCGGGCAGAAAAGGCCAAAAATATTTACACAGCACAAAGGGTATAAGCCTCTTTAAATACAGGCTCAAATACGGATTTTTAAAAAAACATATACGTTTAAGATTAAACTGCTTTGGAGTTTCAAATGATATTTTCGATAGTTTCATGAAGCCCGGTGAAGAAATCTGGTCTTTAATTCCAAAGAATAAAGATGCAACTGTTCTTCTGTATGAAGATGATAAGCTGATTAAAACTGAAGTTTTTGACTCATGGCAAAACTGAAATAATGTGAATTGAGCAACTAAGGAGAATTATAATGAGAATTATTGCGCCATCTATACTATCTGCTGATTTCACAAAATTAGGAGATGAAATAAAATCTGTCGAAGATGCTGGAGCAGACTGGATACACGTTGATGTAATGGACGGTCATTTTGTTCCAGCTATTACAATGGGACCTATAATTACAAAAGCTGCAAGAAGTATTACATCGCTTCCACTTGACGTTCATTTGATGATTGAAAATCCTGACCTCTATATTACAGATTTTGTAAAAGCAGGAGCTACCTTGATTTCTGTCCATGTTGAAGCCTGTGTGCACTTAAATAGAACTATACAAATGATAAAAGATCTCGGAATAAAGGCGGGTGTTGCTATAAATCCATCAACTCCGCTTTCGTCCTTAGACTGGATTCTTGAATTTGTTGACTTTGTGTTGATAATGAGTGTTAATCCTGGTTTTGGAGGACAGGTTTTCATACCAAACTCAATTGATAAGATAAAGGATCTTCGCAAAATGATTAAAAAAAGAAAATTATCTGCCATGATAGAAATAGATGGCGGAGTTACTGAAAAAAACATAGAAGAAATTTCTATTGCAGGCGCAGATGCATTTGTAGCTGGATCAGCGATTTTTGGAACTCAGGATTACAAAAAGACAATTAGTTTTTTAAAATAACGAGGAGATAATTATGAGCAAGCGCAAAAACCTCCGGAAAGTGTTGGTAATCCATGGCCCCAATCTAAATATGTTAGGCAAAAGAGAACCCGCTATTTATGGGAAAACAACTCTTAATGACATTAATAAAAAGTTGGAAAATCTGGGCAAGAAACTGGGAATTGCTGTAGATACATTTCAATCAAACCATGAAGGAGAAATTGTAGAAAAGATACAGGATGCAATGGGAAAATGCCAAGGACTTATCATCAATCCTGCTGCATATACACACACAAGCATCGCTATCCGTGATGCTCTTCTTCTGCTTGATATTCCTATAATTGAAATCCACCTATCTAATATTTACAAAAGAGAGTCATTTCGTCACAAATCAATGATTGCGGATATAGCTGAAGCTCAGATCTCTGGTTTTGGTACACTTGGATATAATATGGCTCTTGAAGCTATTTCCACAATGATCTAGGATACATAAAAAGGCGGCTTTTGGCGGTACTGAGGCAAGGAAATATGGACAGGGAGGAAATTCTCTGTCCATATTATTATTTATTTTGTCTATTTCTTTTTCTTGGGATGGCATTCGCCGCATGTATAAGGACCTTTGTTTTCCTTTAAATGACAATCTTTGCAGTTGGTATGAAATGCCCTCATTGCCGACATTTTCTTGCCATCTGCCTCAAGACTGTGGCATCCAGTACAGTCGCTCAATTCGGATTCATCCCACACATTCTCGCCATCTTTGTAAATGTGGTGACATTCCAGGCAGTCAATCCCTAAATCATCAGCATGAAGTGCATGTGGGAAAGCAGCGGCAGGCCTTTCACGATTCATAAAGATATCATGTTCCAGCGATTGAATATCATCCTGCGCATATGCTAAACCAAAAATAAATAAACCTATCAAGCCTGCTATTAATATTAACATATTTTTCTTTTTCATCCCTATCTGCCTCCCATATTATTATCATAAATATTCTTAATCTTTTTTACTCGGCACATTGTTAATTTGTTTATCAAAAAGAATGTCTAACTGTCAAGCCAAATCAACTTGTATTTCACTAAATTTTACTTGACTAATAAGTTGCTTATGAGATATAAATTAAAAATTAATTATGTGCAACAGACCTTGTAGGGGGGGAGATAATATGCAAGAAGATTCCATTAAAAAAAGTAAGGAAAAAATGGTAAACCGTAGAAATTGTCTCAAACTAATGGGTGTATTTGGCTTAGGATTGGCTGCTCCAGCCATAGTGGCTAAACCAGCAGAGGGAAAACATCTTGATAATCTTCATTCCATAAGCAGAACGCGTCCACATATGGGGACTCTTGTAAATATAACTATTGCAGACAAATCTCGCGATAAGGCAGAAAAAATAGTTGAACAAGCCTTTGCAAAGATGACTGAACTCGAACAAATTCTTAATCGTCATTCTGATAATACTCCTGTGGGCTGGCTTAATCAAAAAGGCTTTTTAAAAGATATCTCTCCTGAATTGGCAGATGTCTTGCATCAGAGCCTCTATTATAATTATATTAGCAAGGGTGCATTTGATATTACAGTCCTTCCTCTTTTAGAGTTGTATAAAAAATCCTATGAAACAACTGGTTCTTCGCCTTCGTCTAAACAGATAAATGATAAGATGAAACTTGTTAACTTTGAAAACATCAAAATAAATAAACAAGGCGTAAGATTCCTAAAGGATGGAATGAAGATCTCACTGGATGGTATAGCAAAAGGTTATATTGTTGATCAGGCAGCAAATCTTATAAAATTAAATGGGATCAAATATGCCCTGATCAATGCTGGAGGTGATATTAGAGTTATTGGAGGAAACGGTCCCAATAAAGCTTGGAAAATAGGGATAAAAGATCCATTAGGCAAAAAAGAATTTGCTGAAGAATTTGAGCTTAACAATGGCGCTGTTGCTACTTCCGGCAATTATGGAAACTTTTTTGATAAAGATAAAATTCATCATCATATTATTGATACATCTACAGGAGATTCACCGGTTCAGACAATAAGTGCCAGTGTTTTGGCTCCTACTGTTATGCAGGCAGATGCTCTATCTACTTCACTTTTTGTGCTTAAACCAAAAGATAGTGTTAACCTTGCCACTTCACTGTCAAATATAGAAGCATTGATTATTGTAAAAGGTGGAAGAAGATTCAGATCATCTGGATGGAAAGATATAATATCGTAATATTGCGCAGATAAATATAACAAAAAAATGGGCGGATAAAAATTTTATCCGCCCATTTTTTTCTATTCTCAAAATTGTTATAAGTTACAGAATCTTAACAATAGTTGGCTTGTAGCTAATATTTTTCTCGTATTTTGTACGGCTGTAATAACGTATACACAGAAATGTTATTACTAAGAACAAAAAACTAAAAAAAGCTGCTGATGCATCCTGGTTACCAAATAAATTAAGGGCATTTCCAATCAATGCCCCTATGAACATCGCAATAAAGGGGATAACATAAAGAATTGTTATTGCTTTCCCCTCGTCTGCCGCTCTAACTTCAATACGTACCTTTTGTCCAATAATCGCTTTAAGTTTATTATCAGCGGCAATTACCATATGATCCTTACCAAAAGGATTGCAAAAACCTTTATGATTACATGAGCCGCAAGAGGTTTTTTTGGGAATCTTCACATTTGCGTAATTATTGCCTAATATTTCGGTAACTACGCCATCCTCTATCTTACCGCTACTCAACTACCCATACCGTACAACTTTTAATATTCTGAATTATTTTAGTTGTTACACTGCCCAAAACAAATGCTGCCGCCGCGGACAATCCCCTTCGTCCTATCACAACAGTATCGTAACCTCCTCCCTCAGCCTCAGCTATAATATCACGGGCAATTCCAACCTTTTTTTCCGTTATTTTGACTTTAATATTTTTCTTTGGAATTCCGGCACTTGTTAAAATACTGCAACATTCATCCATAAGTGCTGATACTTCCTTTTTCTTCTCTCCCATCACAGATTTCAGTTCTTCAATTTTCTGGGCAAACAAAGGGTGATGAAGCTGTCTTTCAAGTTTCGC
>JAHIKR010000313.1 GCA_018897415.1 Pseudomonadota bacterium | reverse complement strand
ATCAAATTTTCTGCAAGGGCATTTGCATTTTTTACTACATTAATCTGATATGTCCTGAAAGATTCGGCAAGAGCTTCCTTAAAGGCAACCGCTTTGGCCGCAATGACATGCATCAGTGGTCCCCCCTGTATCCCCGGGAAAACCTGTCTGTTCAACTTAGTGCTATAGTCTGTTTTGGCTAATATTAACCCTCCCCTGGGTCCCCTAAGGGTTTTGTGGGTCGTGGAAGTTACAACATCTGCAAATGGAATAGGAGATGGATGAACTCCCGCTGCTACCAATCCGGCTATATGGGCCATATCTACAACTAAATAAGCGCCAATTGATTCAGAAATTTCAGCAAATTTTTCAAAATCTATTATACGCGGATAGGCGCTTGCACCGGCAATAATCATTTTCGGCCTATGTTTTTCCGCCAATAACGCTACTTCTTCATAGTCGATTCTTCCTGTATCTTCTTTTACTCCATAGTGAACAAAATTATAAAACCTGCCTGAAAAACTTACCGGACTTCCGTGAGTAAGGTGCCCACCATGAGAGAGAGCCATGCCAAGAACGGTATCACCTGGATTTAAAAGTGCAAAATATGCCGCCATATTGGCCTGGGAACCTGAATGGGGCTGCACATTGGCATATGCCGCATTGAAAAGTCTTTTTGCTCTTTTGATGGCCAGTCTCTCGGCAACATCAACGTATTCACAACCTCCATAATAGCGCTTGTCGGGATATCCTTCAGCATATTTATTCGTCAGCACACTACCCTGAACAGCCATAACCGCCCGGCTTGCAATATTCTCTGAGGCTATAAGTTCCAGCGTGTTGTTCTGCCTGTCAATTTCCTTTGCAACTGCATCGGCAATATCAGGATCTATATTTGAAATATCTCTTAAATCCAATTATTATTCCTTTTTAAACCTAAGTTAAGCGATTTTTTGCGAAGAAATGTGCCAAGATCTTGATGCAGCAAGGTTTGCGAAAATCGTAGGCATACCAATAGATATGTCGAGACTTTTCGCAAGCCCTTGATGCGCAAGAGATTGGTGCAGGTCGAGTAAAAAATCGCTTAATTTAGGTTATATCTGGTCAAACTTTTCTATTCTTTGCTGATGTCGTCCGCCTTCAAATGGTGTTTCAAGCCATGCTTCAAGCATGGCAACGGCAAGAGCTTCTCCTGTAACGCGCGCTCCAATTACCAGTATATTGGAATTATTATGGCGTCTGCTCATAATAGCTGAAAAAAGGTCGTTGCATAGAGCTGCTCTTACACGCTGGAATCTATTTGCAACCATAGACATTCCTATTCCCGTCCCACAAAGCAGTATACCTCGTTCATATTTTCCCTTTGAAACGGCTGAGGCGACCTTGATTCCAAAATCCGTATAATCTACTGAATCCTCACTATCGGTGCCGACATCTTCAACATCAATGCCGCTTTCAATGATATAAGCCTTGATCTTCTCCTTCAAATGATAAGCAGCATGATCGCTGCCTATAATGACGGGTGTTTTATTTTTATACATTTTTTAATACCTTATCCTTAACTATTCAGGTAGATAGACTGAAGGCCAAAGGCTGAAGTCCCCCTTCCACCTTCAGTCTTCAGCCTATTCACCTGAGTAGTTACAGCATACCTATAATCTTAAGCAAGGGAAAAATGTTTTTTATAAAGAAACAAATTTTGGAATTTTTGAGGGTGCTTAACTGTAAATGGAGTAATAAATTTAATTGGGAATGCAAAATTTGGGACTGCTAGTCATTATGGTATTTTCTAAAAACAAGTGATGCATTTGTCCCTCCAAAGCCAAAAGAATTGGACATCGCAATCTCAACTTTTTTCTCACGTGCAGTGTTAGGAACATAATCGAGATCGCTCTCTTCGGAAGGGTTATCAAAATTTATAGTCGGAGGAACAATATCTTCATTGACTGCAAGAGTTGTGAAAACCGACTCAATTCCGCCGGCACCACCAAGCAGATGTCCGGTCATTGATTTAGTGGAACTGATCGCTACTGAATAAGCCTTTTCTTTGAATACCTGTTTGATTGCCATTGTCTCATAAAGGTCGTTAAGCTGAGTTGACGTACCATGAGCATTAATATAATCGATCTCGTTATAGAAAATTCCAGCATCGTCAAGAGCAGCCTGCATACATCTTGCAGCGCCTTCTCCATCAGGAGAAGGTGCGCTCATATGATATCCATCTCCGCTCATACCATATCCACAAATTTCAGCATAAATACGAGCCCCCCTTTCCAATGCTCCTTCGAGAGTTTCAAGAATAAGAATACCGCTTCCTTCACCCACAACAAAACCATCACGATCACGGTCAAAGGGACGGGATGCTTTTTCAGGCTCATCATTGCGAGTTGACAGGGCTTTCATAGCATTAAAACCAGCGATGCAGGTTGGTGTAACAACAGCCTCGACACCTCCTGTTATCATAACATCTGCAGCCCCCCTTTTTATAATTTCGAATGAATCACCGACTGCATGTGTTCCTGCTGCACATGCAGTTGCAACTGAAGCATTGGGCCCCTTTGCCCCCAAATATATTGAAATCATTCCAGGAGCCATATTCCCAATCATCATAGGAATAAAAAACGGAGTTACCCTTTTGGGGCCCTTTGTTTGTATAACCCTCTGGGTTTCCTCCATTATAGAAAGTCCTCCCAAACCGCATCCTGTTAGAACTCCAGTTCTATTTGCATTAGAACTGTCGATTACCAAACCCGAATCTTCTAACGCCATACGGGCAGCTGCAACAGCATAAGCAATAACCAGCTGTGTACGTTTTGCGTCTTTTTTCAGGAGATAATCCTCCGGTTTAAAACCCTTTACCTCTCCTGCAATCTTTGTATCAAAGGCTGCAGTATCAAATCTAGTTATCTCGCCTATTCCTGACTTCCCGGCGCAAAGTGCTGACCAAGTATCTTTAACACCTATACCTATAGGCGTTATCAGCCCTAAACCGGTAACAACTACCCGCCTATCCAACCTATCCAAGAAAACCTCCTTTACTGATGGAGTATTGCTCCAAAATTGGACACTTAGCTATTAGCCGTTAGCCGTTAGCTCTTAGCTGAATGTGTTATCTGTTTGATTTTTTAAGCTAAAGGCTAATTGCTAAAAGCTAACTGCTAAAAATCTTCGATTTGAGAATAGCATCCAACTGACTATAATTTCAGGTGTTTTGAGTTTTCGTTCAGCCACTATTTACGAATGTTTATGAGTATATTCAATAGCATCCTGTACAGTCAGAATTTTCTCGGCATCCTCATCAGGAATATCTATATCGAATTCCTCTTCCATTGACATTATAAGTTCAACAAGATCAAGCGAATCTGCACCCAAATCATCTACAAAGGAAGCACCGGGCACAATCTCATCCAAATCTACACTTAACTTTTCTGCAATAATCTTTTTTACTTTATCCTCAACTGACATTAAGTTTTCTCCTTTCACATATACATTCCACCATTTACATGGATTACCTGACCCGTAATGTATGCTGCATCATCTGAGGCCAGAAATTTAACAGCAGCGGCAACATCTTCCGGCTGTCCACCTCGACCCATTGGCACCTGACTCAGCATAGCATTCCTTGCCTTTTCAGAAAGCGCTGCTGTCATGTCTGTCTCTATAAAACCAGGAGCAACTGCATTTACAGTAACATTTCTAGCGGCAAGTTCTTTTGCCGCTGTTTTTGTTAGCCCAATTAATCCTGCCTTTGAAGCGGAATAATTCGCCTGTCCCGGGTTGCCGCTTACACCAACAACAGACGCTATATTCACTATACGACCATAGCGCTGCTTCATCATGATTTTTGCGGCAAGTCTCGTGCAGGTAAATGCGCCTTTTAAGTTTATATTTAACACCATATTCCAGTCGTTCTCATTCATGCGCACCAAAAGCCCATCTTTGGTAATGCCCGCATTGTTGACAAGAATATCTATGCGACCGGTTTCACCAACTATTTTCTCAAAAAAAGCTTCGACCTCTTTTGCATCTGCGACATCGACACTCATGCTAGCTGCCGAACTTCTCAGGTCGGCAACTAATTTTTCTGTTTCAGCAGCAGCAGCCTTTTCAGCCTCGGGATTACTTGGAGAAAAATAATTGAAATAGATTTGTGTGTCCGGATTTGCCAGGAAAAGGCAAATGGACCGTCCAATACCTCTTGAACCACCCGTAACAACAACAGTACGTTTATCAGGCATAATTACCTCTCAAATAATATGTCCGCAACCATATCCATGTCTTTAATGACATTCTCATAGCTGCAAAGCAGTTTATTATAAGAAACAGCCTCCATAAAATCAGAGACAGTTTTCTGATCAAAAACACCCGAGCCCATAAGTATCTTCAACATATTATGAGCTACAACCTGTGCCACTTCATTTGCAAAAATCCTTGACATTGCTTTTATTTTTTCGGCTTTAGGGTCTCCTGCTTCAACAAGTGAGTTGGCCTTACGCGCCATGCTTGCTCCAACCTCCACATGTGTCATCATGTTAGACAGGGCAAACATAATATCTTGTTCTTTGGTAAGTTTGTTATCATGAACGACCATTATGGTATCGTTAAGAGCCTTGGCCGCAAGCCCATAAAATTTGCATCCGGCATCATTCAAAGTGTTCTCCAGTTCTTCCATCTCTGAAGATATGGCTCCGTAATATTTACCCTTTGTCTTCCGTGTAATCTTCCAGCGAAACGTACTAATTATATTCTGCTGAATCTCGCTGGTTCCTTCATAAATGCAAGTAATTTTAACATCTCTTTTTATCTTTTCCACCTCGAATTCGTGAATATATCCATAACCACCAAGCGCCTGTATGGCATCATCGGCTGTTTTATTGGCGGCTTCAGTGGCAAAGAACTTGGCAATTGAACCTTCAACCTGCAGGTCATCTTCCCCTGAATCCAATCTCTCCGCAATTTCTTCAATATAGGCTGCTGCTGCTTCGAGCCTTACAGCATTCGGAACGATCAGCTTGTGTGTATAGCCCTGTTTTTCAGAAAGAGGAGAGCCGAACTGAATTCTCTCCTTAGCATATGGAATAACTATGCTAAGAGCTTCCTGACCGGCACCCAGGCCCATGGCAGCCACCATAAGTCTTGTATACCCAAAAACCTTGTTAGCCTGCTTCATTCCTTCCCCTGGAACACCACCAATAAGATTTTCAATTGGTACAAAGACATCAGTAAATGAGAGAGGTGATGTATTTGATGCACGTATCCCGTGTTTTTCTTCACCCTTGCCCTGAACAAAACCTTCTGTGCCTTTCTCCACAATAAAAAATGACGGCCCATCAGGGGTATTGGCAAGAACTGTGATGAAATCAGCGTATCCTCCTGTTGATATAAACTGTTTGGT
>JAHIKR010000312.1 GCA_018897415.1 Pseudomonadota bacterium | reverse complement strand
CTTTTTTAAAAAACATTTATTCTCATCCTCCATTGCTCCTCGTCATTATATTCTCTTTTAAAAAACTATATTATACATTAATTTTTATGTCATTGATGGAAGACAAAGGCGCGAAACTTGAAACAATATTAATTTACAGTAAAATTCTATTGAAGTCAAACAGCGAAATATATATTGTTAAAAGAGATAGTTTACGTTTATTGTAGTAAGTTCTCAAAAAGTTCTGGTAAATCATATTTTGCGACTATTCTCTGGATTCCCGCCTTCGCGGGAATGACGGACGATTAGACGAGATTGTCATTCCCGCGGAGGCGGGAATCCAGGAGCTATTATCCGAACTTATTGAGAACTTACTTATTATAGATCGGGTGTCGGGGATCAAGAGGGGCAGAAAACTTTTTAGAGGGATTTGATATATGGAAAATTTAATTTGTCCAGGTTTTATGGCGGCAGGGATAGCTTCCGGCCTTAAAAAGACTGGCGAAAAGGATTTAGGCATTATTTTTTCAAAAATTCCTGCAAGTACTGCAGGAGTTTTTACCAGCAATAAAGTTAAGGCTGCACCGGTATTACTTGATATGGATCGGATAAAATCGGGTAGTTGTCAGGCAATAATAGTCAACAGCGGAAATGCTAATTGCTGTACTGGAGATAAGGGGATAGAGGATGCAGAAAGCATGGCAAGATATGCTGCATCTGGACTTGAAATCCCTGAAGATCTAGTTCTTGTGTGTTCAACAGGAGTAATTGGAGAGCCATTGCCTATTGATAAGATACAGCATGCAATGCCTAACCTTATCGACTCTTTAAGGCCAGAAGGAGTTTATGATGTCGCAAGAGCGATAATGACGACAGATACCGTCCCAAAGAGTGTATCAATGCAGGGTAAAATAAATGGTAAAACCTTTACAGTAATTGGTATTGCTAAGGGTTCGGGGATGATATGCCCTGATATGGCGACCATGTTATGTTTTATCTGCACCGATATTGATGCAGACCGTGAATTACTTAAAAATTTTCTTCATAACTCGACTCAACGATCCTTTAATCGAATAACCATAGATGGCGATACAAGCACTAACGATACAGTTATTATCATGGCAAATGGTTTTTCAGGTGCAGTTATTAAAAGCTCAGAGCATATAGGTTATTTTCAGAATTTACTGGATGATGTCCTTATCGATCTTGCAAAACAGATAGTTAGAGATGGTGAGGGAGCCACAAAATTTGTCGAGGTATATGTTAAGGGCGCTTTATCGGATAATGATGCGCATAAAATAGCCAATACTGTTGCAAATTCAAACCTTGTTAAAACAGCGCTTTTTGGCGAGGATGCCAACTGGGGAAGAATTATCGCTGCGGCAGGAAGGGCGAAAGCTCCTCTTGACCAGGGTAAGATAAATATATTTTTTGATGATGTTTTGATGGTAAAAAATGGTATGGGATGCGGGAAGGCTGTTGAAGCTGAAGCGGCAAAGGTTCTTATGAAGCCTGAGCTACGCATATCTGTTGACTTGAACATGGGCAGTGGGTGCGCATCTGTATTTACCTGCGATTTTTCTGTGGATTATGTTAAGATTAATGCTGACTACAGATCATAACCCGTAACTCGTAACTCAACTTATGCCTTTAATGCGACTTCAAAAGTTTCTTTCATCTACCGGATTTTGCTCAAGGAGAAAAGCAGAAGAATATATAAAGGACGGGCATGTCAAGGTTAATGGCGAGGTGGTTTCTGAGCTCGGGACAAAAATTGAACCGGCGATAGACCTTGTCGAAGTAAACGGGAAGCTCGTTGAAGCAAAGCATGATCTTATTTATATAGCTTTAAACAAGCCACAAGGTTATGTTGCAAGTTGCAGCCAGAAAGGCGATAAGATAGTACTTGATCTAATAAATATTCAGGATCGTGTATATCCTATAGGCAGGCTTGACAAGGATTCTACTGGCCTTCTGATTCTTACAAATGATGGTGAGCTTCATCACAGGCTGTCACATCCTTCCTTTGATCATGAAAAAGAATATGAGGTTGCTGTAGTTAAGCCAATTTCAGATGGCGCTCTTCGAAAGATGGCCAAAGGCATGCCTATGATGGGTACAAAAACCAGACCCGCTGATGTTAAAAGAATTTCTTCATGTGTTTTTTACATCGTACTTAAAGAAGGTAAAAACAAGCAGATAAGACGTATGGTCAGGAAAATGGGAAATAATGTTGTTCGACTTAAGAGAATAAGGATTTCAAATATAAAACTTGGGAATCTGTCTGAAGGGAGCTGGCGTTATCTGACAGAAAAGGAGAAACAAGAACTGAAATTACCCAGGTTCACGGTTATAAGACAGCAATTCTAATTGCTTTTAATTAAACTTCGGGCTATGCCCGAGCGATCCTAAAAGGTTTTACCGTTCCGGCGAGAATAAATATAGTCAATAGTATCAAAAAGAGAAAGAACGGCAGAGTAAAGCGTTTTTTGAACGTCGAACATCGAACATCGAACGTTGAACATCGAATGATGAAATCGCTCCTGCCCGCCATCGGCTTCGCCTTCAGGCGAGGCGGGCGGGTCGCTCCGCCAGTTTATAAATTGGCAGAATACCTTATTAAAAATTCGACGTTGGACGTTCGATGTTCGATGTTCATAGCCTTTTAGTTTGATGGAGAATAAGCTATGGTAACATTTAAATCTTTGATCTCACGTAAGAGTAGAGTCGCCGTTGTTGGTCTGGGATATGTCGGGCTTCCCCTGGCTGTTCATCTTTCAAAGCACTTTGAAGTAGTCGGCTATGATCTTAAACCCGATAGAATTAAAGAGCTTGAATCAGGCAGGGATCGAACACTGGAGGTTTCTGAAGAAGATTTGAGTAAGGCTAAAATATTTTTCACCAGCGATAAAAAAAATCTGTCTTTATGCAGCCTTATTATTGTTGCTGTGCCTACACCGATTGACGAGCATAGAATTCCGGATTTAGAACCTTTGATTGGAGCTTCAAAAGAAGTTGGGG
>JAHIKR010000311.1 GCA_018897415.1 Pseudomonadota bacterium | reverse complement strand
GATGCAATTCGAATGGCTGAAGGAAAGGCAGCGCCGCGTTCCTGAACATGAAACACAGGGGATTTTGATTGGAAGAATTGGACAATATGGTCTTTGGCCCCATCCACATCAAATGGTTTGCATGAAAACAGGTCAACAAATACGAAGCGCTTCCTGGGATAAGTATGAATTGAGATATGACTCTCAGCGATAATAGCTACGCCAGTAATACCTTCATCTTCGGGTACGGGTGCGCTGTATCGAAACACATAGGGCTGTGTTATCTTTGTCATCCCGATTCTCTCTGGCAACTCATTCAACAGCTTAAAACAAGCCTCAAGATCGTCCAAGATTGCTGGATTGCAGTCATTCAGGTCCAGCATTAGATGGGGGCCATATCCACATGTCTGCTTCTTCATTTTTCATAAATTCTCCTTATCAATAATAGTTTCAATCTTGGCCCATGTAAAAAACCACAAAACATGTCGCAACTGTTTTGCCAGGACACCTTTATTTATTCTATTAAGCCAAAAAATCATAAGATTATTGCGTTTTTTAGGGCCTTGCCTGCTTTAAACTTTACCGCATGACGGGCCTCAATGGTCATTTTTTTGCCGGTTGCAGGATTTACTCCCTGGCGGGCTTTACGATAAACTTTTGAAAAGGTACCAAAACCAGTGAGTGTGATTCTGCCATCCTTCTCCTTGATTGCTTCCATAATACCGTCAATAAGCGAGTTAAAGGCCTTGCCTGCTTCGGTCTTTGAGATGCCGACATCATTTGCCATCTGCTCAATTAGTTGTGTTTTTGTCACTATACTTTCCTCCTTTGTCTGTCTGAATAAAGAGTTTTGTTAAAAGCCCAGAAGGCTTAATAATAATGTAGTGAAAAGTCAATAATAATATTTAAAATTCTTCTTTCCATTTTTTTCAAAAATGGCGAAAGAAAGGATTCTATATTAGGGATTTTCACTTGTTTTTAACCTGTAGCTTTTTACTGCAATGGTCTTGCGACCTTTGATTGCCTTTCTCACTATGCCGCTGACCTCTATCTCTTGCCTTATAAGTCCTATCAATTCTTTTCCTTTTTCATCTTGTTCAATCAGATATTCCTGCTCATCCGGACTCGAGATAGCAACAGCAAGAGCGTTGCCTTCCTCGTCCCAATCCACAGGAATCACAATGCCTCTAACCGTCGTCAGTTTGTCAACTGTTCCCCTTTTTTTCTTCACCTCCTTTCCAAGGAATTCTCTTCTCATATTCAGCCATTACCGTGCTTCTGTTTATTCACACTTTGCTGGATAGGTAGCCACAGGATTCATATCCTGACCTCCCAAAGCACTACCCGTGCCAATCTATAATTTATTGATATTTAAAGGTTTATTGGGGTGGGTGCAAATTGACATCGGAACTATACGTTCTTATTGAACCAAAAAACAGGAATTTATAGTGCCGATTTTAAATTGTATATATTTGTAAGACTTAATCTTTCAATTAGTTATAATCTTGGTAAGAAACTTGCTAAAATATAGATGAATATTGACAGCAATATCATCAATTATCGAAAGAGGATGAGACCTTTGAAAAATGTTCAATTTTGTTCAAGTTCAAGGAAGGCGAAAATTTTAAATGCAGGAATACATTGAGTATTTCGAGGCTTAAAATTTGAGTCTGACGCCGGCACGAAGTGAAGCTTTAGCGCTATTTGGGCAAAAGGGGGCGTTTTGCGAAGGTCTCAGGATATGAAACAGAGAGTTTGTTGATGCAAAAGCAAGTTAAAAAAGATTATAAAAGACAGATAAAAAAGAAAAATAATACAGGCAGAAAATGCAAGATTTGCGGGAAGGATCCTTACCCCAACTATTTCTATTGTCCTGCTTGTCACCATAAAATTAGTCTTCAAGGTGAAGATGATAAGACTATTTAAGGTGTTTTAACTTTTGGTAATTGCACACGAAAATTATAAATATTGCAAATTTGTGTGCAATTACCTTAAATTATTATTCTATATCTTCAACTTCATAGGAAGTAACAGTAATAATTTTCTCTCCCTCATCGCCCTCTTTAATTGTTCCACTTACTTTTACGATTTTGCCAATATTTTGAAAAATAACCTCATTACCTTTGTCGGTATCTGCTACTTCATAAATCTGTCCATCTTCAGCTATAATTTGATAGTTATCATTTACCTCGCCTTTAATGGTGATTTCTTCACCTAATACATTTGTTGAAAGAAACATTGATACCATTAGGAAAGCTATAACGCTGACTGCAAAGATTGACCTTTTTCTTTTCATACTGTTACCTCCGTTATTTATAATTATAATTAATATTAATTCTGAAAAATATTTCAGAAAGCATCTTCTAAAAAGCAACAGTTGTGCCATTTTGTTAAGATTCAAACAAATATCATTAAACCCATTGAAACTATTAATAATTTAAATTTTTTCGAGATTGTTTATGCAGGTTTTAGGTGATATGATTAATTTATATAAGAACAAATAGTTCTGTTTTTTTTATTGAAGGCTTTAGGCTTTTCATGCAATATGTGAAAAAAGGACTTGAGGTTTTTGAGCCACGATAATGAATTGCTCTGACCTCAATCACTATTGATACTACCGTGGAGGTATGGATGAAAGGCGTTCTAGTTGCTTCTAAAAATCAATCAGCCTGTAATGCGATCCGGACCAGCTTGCGATCCGAATACAGGATCGATGCGGTATCCAGCAAGGATGGCTGTTTGGAGATGTTCCGGAAAAAGCGGTATGAATTCCTATTTATAGATGTAGAAGTTCTTCGTGAGTTAATGCTTAACAACAACTATAAGACGGCATTACAACCATTTTGGCATGCATATCCGACAGCTCAAATCATTGCCATGTCATCCCAGGAAATGATCAGAGAGGCTGTAAGGGCCGTTAAGGCTGGAGCCAGCGATTACCTCACCTATCCTGTCAATCCAGATGAAGTGAACCATATCACTCAAAGCATCTATGAATCTATAATCATGGAATCCGAGCTCGATTACCTTCGGGACAGATTCTGGCAGGAGGATTCACTTGAAATCGTGCGCACGAGAAGTCCCTTGATGAAAAGACTCTTTGATAAGGTGCGGTCCGTTGCGCCAACCAAAAGTACGGTTCTTCTGAACGGTGAAACAGGAACAGGGAAAGGTGTGCTGGCAAGACTGATTCATCAGCATAGCAAACGCAAGGATGGGCCGTTTATCAGTGTTCATTGTGGAGCCATCCCAGATACCCTTTTGGAAAGTGAGCTGTTTGGACATGAGAGGGGGGCATTTACAGGTGCT
>JAHIKR010000035.1 GCA_018897415.1 Pseudomonadota bacterium | reverse complement strand
CTGTCTCCACTGACTACGACACTTCGGACAAACTATATTTTGAACCTCTTACAGTAGAAGACGTATTAAGTATTTACCAAAAAGAAAAGCCTGAAGGAGTAATTGTACAGTATGGAGGGCAAACACCGCTGAACATTGCAACCGATCTGGCCGAAGCCGGCATCAAGATACTCGGCACATCTCCTGAAGCCATAGATCTCGCGGAAGACCGTGACCGCTTCTACAAGATAATGGAAAAGATGGGAATTCCTCATCCAAAATCCGGAATGGCGCATTCATTTGAAGAAGCTTTGGATATAGCAAAAAATATCGGTTATCCTCTCATGGTCCGCCCTTCTTATGTTCTGGGCGGACGCGGGATGGAAGTTATCCATGACGAAGAAATGCTCAAACATTATATGGCGGTAGCCGTAGATATTTCCCCAGAACGACCTATTTTAATTGACAAGTTTCTTGAAAACGCAATTGAAGCTGAAGCAGACGCGATCTCAGACGGAACTGATGCATTTGTTCCAGCTGTTATAGAACACATTGAGCTCGCGGGTGTACATTCAGGTGACTCCGCCTGCGTAATTCCGCCTGTCAGTATTCCTCCCAAACACATTGATACTATCTGTGAATATACACGCAAAATCGCTATTGAGTTAAATGTCATCGGGCTTATGAATATCCAGTATGCCATAGCCAATGACACTGTTTACATTTTGGAAGCAAACCCAAGAGCATCACGTACCGTGCCAATAGTATCAAAAGTCTGTAACATCTCCATGGCAAGGCTTGCCACTCAGATAATGCTGGGCAAAACAATCTCAAGTCTTGGTCTTAAGCGAAAACTAATCAAGCATTTCGGAGTAAAAGAAGCGGTTTTTCCGTTTAACATGTTCCCAGAAGTGGACCCTCTTCTCGGCCCTGAGATGCGATCAACAGGAGAAGTTCTGGGGCTGGCGGATTCTTTTGGCCTGGCTTTCTTCAAATCCCAGGAAGCAACTCAGTCATCGCTTCCAATTGAAGGAACAGTTCTTTTTACTATTGCTGAAAAAGATAAGCCAGGTTCGCTGGAAGCTGCAAGAGTTTTCAGGGACCTTGGGTTTAAGATACTGGCAACAAAAGGCACGCATCAATTTTTTACAGAACACAACATAAATTCAACGCCTATTTCTAAACTTGGATACGGAAGGCCTAATCTTGTTGATGCAATTAAAAACGGAGAAATTCATCTGGTAATAAATACACCTAGCGGGAAAAAGAGCAAGACAGACAGTTCCTATATCCGTAAAGCAGCTATTAATTATAAAATCCTGAATATTACTACAATAGCCGCCGCTCTTGCTGCTGCAAAGGGAATTGCTGCTCGAAGAAAAGGACAGTCTAAAGTCAAGTCATTACAAAAATATCATGAAGAAATTTTATAAGTGTTCATGGGTTGCATTTATGCTATACGGAGTCGTTTTGAAAGATGAACGTCCAACATATTAAAAGATGAACGTCCAACATAGAACATCGAACGTTGAACATCGAATGATGAAATCGCTCCTGCCCGCCATCGCGAGCCGTACTCAATGCTCTTCGTCCTTTTGTTGTCTCGCTCAGGCGAGGCGGGCGGGTCGCTCCGCCAGTTTATAAATTGGCAGAATACCTTATTCAAAATTCGATGTTGGATGTTCGATGTTCGATGTTCATTTTTTCCCAGTCCCTCCTGGGCAAAAACAAGTTAGCGCTTATGGCGCCATGCCCTTATCTCTACCTGTCTGTTGTCAAAGTCCAGGTGGCCTCATAAAATTCAGCCGCTGAAGCATTCGGTCTATCCGTCAACATGGGAATAGTTTCTGGAGAAGAGTCTTCAAAAGCTGAGACAACCGATACTCCTCGTGTCATCGTTGCCAGTGCCTTCCGGCTTCCCCTGTATCTGCCTAATCCTTGGCCGATCCGCTCCATTTCAACGCCGCCAAGTGGAACTTCACTCGCATAGACAACAATTTGATCTTCACCATATGGAGCTGTAACTTCCAGATCAAAAAGATCGCCCTTATCCGGAATCTTGTATACTTTTCCTGCCTGAAAAAAATCGTCGGCACGAAATTCATTTGGCAAAAGCTGTATAATATCTCCGCCAGACATTATATCAACAATCCTGGCATAAAAATCTTTGTTGCCCTGGATATAAATCTCTATATTTTCTCCATCCCTGTAATGTTTTTTGGATGTCCACACCTTAACTGTCAGTGGAGCATTTTCATCTCTCTCAATTCCTTTATCCGCTTGATGGATTTTAGGTTTGAGTACATATTCAACCTCTGCCTTTATCCAGACATGATACCGAGTATTATCTACCACTCCATGGTCTTTCTGCTCCAGAATAGTTACAGCCCCCTCCGCAGTAGCTGTTATCTCATCTGATTTTAAAACAAAATCTTCCACCTTTGTCTTTGACCTTATATATGTCTTAGACATTTCAACTGCCTGTCTTTTGGCGTTGGCAAAGGCTGCCTTTCGTATCTCGCTAAGCGTCATATCTTCCGAAAGATAAGCATAGCCGTCAACAGCCTGAATACAGGAACGCTTTTCCTTGTCAGGGGTTATCTGGACAGGTTGTTCATTCTGGCTGCTGGCTGTCTGGGGAATAATAAACATAAAATTTAATGTCAAAAATACCAGCCAGATCAGATTATTAATTAAGGCTGATTTATAATTTCCCATAATAACCTCCTGTTGTAACCGTTCACGGTTCACGGTTCACAAACTACACAGCCTCCATGGTTGAAGGCGGCTTCTTGGCAATATGATAAGTTACGCTAACAACACCCTGGACTTCTTTTGTAATGCGGTCAGCAAGATAAAACAGGGTTTCATAATCAACTCTCATTGGTGTCGCGGTGCGCGCATCAGTGCTTTCCCAGCTTCTTATTTCAATCTGTCTGCCGAATTCCCTCATATTATTTCGCATACCAGTCACTCGATCCTTGTGTAAAATAGCCATATTCTGAAATGAGTTCACACTTCCAAGCACCTCTTCCATAATAACAGTCGCCTGTCGGACAAGCTCAACATCTTCAGGCGTAACAGCGCCAATAACTCTTGCAGCAAGCGCAGGCCCTGGAAAAGGTGGTCTGTTAAAAATTACTTCAGGCAGTCCGAGGCCTTCCGCAACTTTTCTTACACCATCTTTACGAAGTTGTAATAATGGCTCAATTATTTTGTATCCGAATGTTTCCTGAGGATCAATGCCCAATTGTTCAAAGACATTATGCTGCCTCTTGATACCTGCAACTGTTTCATCAACATCAGTTAATATAGTCCCCTGAAGAAGATGCCTTGCTCCGCTTTCTTTAACAAGTCTTCCAAAAACTTTTTTATAAAAGGTCTGGGTTATGGCTTCTCTTTTTTTCTCCGGATCATCTATGTCTTTCAATGCTGCGAAAAATTCTTTCCTTGCATCAATTATTTCTACATTAACGCCCATTTTGCTAAAAATAGAAACTACTTCTTGCGGCTCATCCTTTCTCATCAAACCATTATCTATAAAATAAGTTTTCAGTTTTTCACCCAGAGCCTTATGTCCAAGCAGTGTAACAGTTGAAGAATCAACGCCGCCTGACAGAGCATTAATAGCCGTATCATCCCCCGCGGCTTCAGATATCTCTGTTGTCTTATCTTTAATAAACTTTTCAACATCCAGTTCATTTGCTGTTATTTCAACGATAGGCACTATTTTTCCTCCTTATTTAATTACTCAAGTTTCGCACCCACTGATTCCTATGAACCTTCCATGGCAGGGTATTAGATAGTTTTTTTAAAAAGCAAAATATGTTCGCTGTGGCTTTGGCAACGGCACCATACCCACTCAGTTTGTAAGGAGCGAGACATGCACGGCATTTTATCCCTGGTGAAAAACCTTCTATGTGCCTGTCCCGGTCAAATTCCAAGGTATAGTGGTTTAGAATATCAATCATATTATTTTGCTTTTTAAAAAAACTATCTAATACCCTGCCCTTTAAAGCTTTTGTTGCATAGAGGGGTGCGAAACTTGAGTAATTACAACGCCAACAGCTATAAACCCTATTCCTTACTGAGGATCTCTTTTATTTTCATGGACAGTTCCCTCACACCAAATGGTTTCTGTATGAAGCCATCACAGCCACGGCTCAATATCTCATTCGCCCGGCCGTCTATACTGTATCCGCTTGAAAGGAGAACCTTTACTTTCGGATTGATCTCCTTTATGATGTCAAAAACCTCTCCTCCCCCCATAGTAGGCATAATCATGTCCAATAATACCATGTCGATCTCATCCCGATTTTTCCTGAAAACTTCAACAGCTTCCTTTCCACCACTGGCTGTTAGTGCTCTGTAACCCATTGCTTCCAACAATTCCTGACCTACTTCAAGAACAACTTTTTCATCATCTACCAGCAGGACGGTGCCAGTGCCTTTAATGATTTCTTCAGAAGCTATATCGACTTTCCGCACCTCTTTTTCAGATGCAGGAATATAAATCCTGAAAGTTGCCCCTTTTCCTTTCTTAGATTCAACATCAATATATCCACCATAACCTTTTATGATACCGTAGGAAGAGGACAGACCAAGCCCAGTACCTTGCCCCGACTCTTTGGTCGTAAAAAAAGGTTCAAATATGCGTTCAGCTGTTTTTTTGTCCATACCAATGCCCGTGTCTGTGACACTCAGCTTAACGTATTTGCCGGACTTTGGATCATATAACTTTTCCTTCATATCTCCGCTTGTTACATTTGTAGTTTCTATAATAAGATCTCCTCTATCAGACATTGCATCTGCAGCATTCATAAAAAGATTAAGCAAAACCTGCTCAATCTGTCCAGGATCCACCTCTATTGCTGATAAGTTTTTAGCGAGTTTTTTATGAATCGAAATTTCCTTTCTGGTTCGAGCAAAAGTGCTTGAAATTTCCCCTATTAACTGGTTAAGGTCAATGGGTCTTACCTCATATCTACCTTCCCTCACATATCCAAGCAGGTGGGAAGTTAGACTGGCAGCTCTAACAATCTGTTTTTCAATATTATCCAATCTTTCATAAAAGGGATGCTTGGAGTCAATATCCATTTGCATTAAGGAAATATTCCCCTGGATACCCATAAGAAGGTTGTTAAAGTCATGAGCAATGCCGCCGG
>JAHIKR010000310.1 GCA_018897415.1 Pseudomonadota bacterium | reverse complement strand
GGTAATGCAGGGAGAAAACAATAATGTAAAAATAGACCTCATGTTCTGGCATCCATTTGAAGGCCTTGGTATGGATCTTTCAAAACCAGCCGACTTTGGCGTTTGTATAAATGGGGAAAAAGCAAACTTAATAAAAGCACTAAAACCCGCCAATGTTGAAGGACATCAGACATGGACTACAAACTATAAGATTAAGCGGCCGGGGGTTTACATGTTTTATATGGAACCTCAGCCATACTGGGAACCATCGGAAGATTGTTATATTGTTCATTATACAAAAGCTGTGGTTACTGCTTTTGGCGATGATGAGGGCTGGGATGAGGAGATTGGCATTAAAACCGAGATCGTTCCTCTAACCAAACCTTATGGATTATACACCGGCAATGTTTTCCAGGGAATTGTTAAGCTGGATGGAAAACCCGTACCATATGCTGAAGTTGAAATCGAATATTATAACAAAGAGAAAAAATACAGCGCTCCAACTGATTACATGGTAACTCAAGCAATCAAGGCCGACCAAAATGGAGTCTTCACCTATGCTGCGCCAAAAGCCGGATGGTGGGGCTTTTCTGCACTAAACACTTCAGACGCCAAAATAAAACACAATGGTCAAGACAAGGATGTTGAACTTGGAGCTGTTATCTGGGTTGAGTTCATTGACATGAACTAATTCTTAACAACCTATTAATACAAAATATTAGGAGGAGTTGTTATGCGCAAACGAAGCTGGATTGTAATTGGGATTACGTTATTTTTAGCATTGTTCATTATTAATTCTAATGCTTTTGCAATAAGCCAGGAAACCGAAAAGCTGCTGAAACTTCTGGAAAAGAAAAAAATAATTACAGACAAAGAAGCATCTGAAATGAAGCAGGAAATGGAATCTTCTTCGCAAGCTGGAGACAAGGAAGCCTATGAAACAAAACTTACGAATTTGCTTGGAAAATGGGCTGATAAAATACATCCCAGTGCTTGCATAGAAGTCGAGGCTTTTTATGAAGACAAAAATTTCCATGATCCATCGAAAAGAGATACAGATGCAAGTGATCTTAAACTTGCAACAGTTGAATTTGGGTTTGATGTTGATATTGCAAAGCATGTTAAGGGTAGTCTTTTCTTTTTATATGAAGAAGACGACACAGATCCCATTGAAATAGACGAAGGCGTCATCACTATTGATGGAGCGGATGTGGTGCCTCTTTATGTTGATTTAGGAAAAATGTATGTGCCTTTTGGAAGATTTGAAAGCCATTTTATTAGCGATCCGCTGACACTGGAGCTTGGAGAAACTAATGAAAGCGCTGTTGTTGTAGGTTCCAGAAACGACTGGGTGGAACTTTCCGTTGGTGCCTTCAACGGAGATATAGATGAAACAGATGAAGCAAGTTTTAATCATATAGACAATTACCTTGCAAGTGCATGTTTTACTCTTCCGGAAACAACAATGCCGGATTTTAATTTAACTGCCGGGATATCTGTTATATCCAACATTGCCGACAGTAACAATCTTCAGACAGTTGGAACCGGTGTCAGCGCTGCAACAATCAAAAATCATATCGGCGGGTTCAATACATTCATAATTGCTTCCATTCTGGATAAATATTTCTTCAATGCAGAATATCTGGGAGCCATTGATGATTTTGAAGCAGGCGAGTTGAGTTTTGACGGAGGTAAAGCCTACAGGCCGGAAGTCTGGACTATCGAGCTTGCCTGTGATATTGCTGACGGTCTAAATCTTGCTGTCTGTTATGAGGGAAGTAATGACTGCGGTGATTTTCTTCCCAAAAAACAATTCGGCGGCTGCGTTAGTTATGATCTGTTTAAATACACATCTGTTGCTCTTGAATACTTATACGGCAAATATGAAAATAAAGACACAAGGCATCTGATGACTACTCAACTCGCAATAGAATTCTAAGGGTTCAGAGATTGTCAACCGTGAACCGTGAACCCTGAACCGTGAACCTTTGAACCGTGAACTGTTATAAACATGCATATTTCTGAAGGCGTACTATCCCCGGCCATTTTAACTGGAGGGGCAGCCCTGACAGCGATAGGTGTCGGCATTGGGCTGAAAAGCATAGATTATGAAGAAATCCCATATATGGGTATCCTTACAGCAGGTTTTTTTGTTGCTTCCATTATACACCTGCCGATTGGACCGGCTTCTGTGCACCTCATTTTGAATGGTATGCTGGGACTGATTCTAGGATGGAAAGCATTTCCGGCCATACTGATCGGTCTGGCGCTTCAAGCGCTTCTTTTTCAGTTTGGAGGAATTACAACACTTGGTATTAACACTTTTAACATGGCTCTTCCCGCTGTAATATGCTATTATTTGTTTGGCTGGGGAGTAAAAAAGAGATCAAGCCGGCTGACATTTATAATAACAGCATTTGCAGCCGGCTGTTGCGCTGTCCTTTTTGCAGGAATACTTGTTGGATTTTCCCTGTATCTGAATGGCGAGGCATTCCTGCCTGCAGCAAAACTATTGGTTGCGGCGCATTTGCCTGTGATGCTGATCGAAGGCATATTGACAGCCATCTGTGCCCTGTTTCTAAGAAAAGTAAGACCAGAGCTTCTGGGGGGTTTATCAGGGCCACGTCATTTAAGCTGATAACCTGCTGACTTAACGAGAATTGTTTACTTATGGGATTTTCTATAAATTCGAAGCACGAAACACGAAATCCGAAACCCTGGCCCAGACCGTGTCTACAGATTAGTAGACTGATTCCCTGGCTTAAACCGTAAAGTGCGGTACATACCAGGGCAGGATAGCACGTAGCACCAGGGCG
>JAHIKR010000309.1 GCA_018897415.1 Pseudomonadota bacterium | reverse complement strand
TTGGTCATTTTCTGATTTGGTATTCGGATTTGCCCGCCCTGGTGCTACGTGCTATCCTGCCCTGGTATGTACCGCACTTTACGGTTTAAGCCAGGGAATCAGTCTACTAATCTGTAGACACGGTCTGGGCCAGGGTTTCGAATTTCGAATTTCGACATTCGGATTTTGCCTGAACATGCTTTCCGTTCAGGCATTAATTATTATCGCATCTTCTGCAAGAGAGTGATGAGGTATAATTTCAAGTGATTTAATGTTGAACATTTCTTTAAGTATTTTTACATTAAAATTTTTTATTCCTCTTATCTTTGAAACACTTCTAGGATGAACTTTTATTTCGACTGAATCACAACTGTCAATCCCTTCAGACTCAATGATAGACGAAGCCATATCAAGAAATATCTCCGAATGAACAAGATGGCCAAAGGCTGGGTGATAAGGACCAGCCAAAATTGTTGTTTCTCTTTCAAAATGCTCAGATGCCTGAATACCCATACGGATTACCCGTATTTTTTTTTCTTTGAATATCAGATAAATATCTTTCGCAAGTGTAACACTTTTTTTAAGGGACAGAGGAGTATATTTTCCTTCTTTATACCATCCGGATAGAATACTATTTTTAAGCACCAAGGTGGGATATATTCTGACGAAATCAGGAGAAAGTGCAGCAATTTTTTTTGCTGAATATAAGGACATTGACCCGTCATCACCGGGCAGCCCAATCATCATCTGAAGACCGATTTCGTAATTTCTCTCCTTTAGGATACTGACTGCTTTTTCTGTGTCCGAAGATGTATGCCCCCGTCCAGCTAAACAAAGCACTTTATCATCCATGGACTGGACACCGATTTCAACCGTGGCAACAGGAAATTCCTCTAAAATATCTAGTCTTTCGTAATCTATAGTATCAGGACGCGTAGAAAATCTAATACTGTCAACTCTTCCTTCAATTACAAATTTTGTGGCCTCACGAAGTAAAGACTTTATGAAATCAATTTTGAGTCCAAGAAAATTACCACCAAAAAATGAGATTTGAACTAAACTTCTGTTCCTCCCTTTATAATTTAGAAACCGATTTATCTGTAACCCAATCTCTTCGGAAGAGGGTATTTTTTGTTTTACTCCTGTTATAGCTGATTGATTACAGAAAACACATTTATGGGGACACCCTATATTAGGCAAAAAAACCGGAACAATAAAAGGTCTCTCGTAACTACTCAGGTTGTCAGGTTCACGGTTCACGGTTGGTTACTTTGCGCTTTCCATATATCTCAGGTCTCATTACTTTTTTTTCAGAACTTCGAGAGCTTTTCTGGCAGCATCCTGTTCTGCCAATTTCTTGCTCTTGCCGATTCCTTTTGTTCTTACTTCATACACATCTAGTTGTACATTGAAAGTCTTGTCGTGATCCGGACCGCTTTCCTGAAGCACTCTGTATTTAGGCGTTATCTTCTGACTTTCCTGAATAAGCTCCTGAATCTGGCTCTTATAATCGTGACTATCCATTGGGGCGGCAATAGAATTCAGCAAATCAGAAAAATGGTTTTCAATCATCTTAAATGCTTCATCAAAACCGCCATCAATATATACAGCGGCTATTACCGCCTCAAAAGTATCAGCCAATATGGAATTCTTTTCGCGGCCGTTTGTTTGAATTTCTCCCCTGCCGAGTCTCAAAAAAGAACCCAAATCAATTGCACGGGCTATATTTGCGAGCTGAGATTCATTAACAAGACCTGCTCGCATTCTTGAAAGATCACCCTCATTTAAGTCGGAATAACGATTTATAAGAATATGCCCTACAACAAGGTTTAATACCGCGTCTCCAAGAAACTCAAGGCGCTCATTATCCTTTATGTTTACATCACCTTGCTCATTAACAAAGGAACTGTGGTTGAGAGCCTCTTCAAGGATATTTATCTTATTAAATTTATATAGAATTTTTTGTTCAAATTCAGAAAGATTCATTTGTTCCATATTTGTTTTTTAAAAATAACGCCCTTCGGGCGAGCTCTTTGCTCTTTGCTTAAAGACTTTCCATTAACCTTTCATATAATATATAAGGTACAAAAAAATCTCCCTCCCCTGATCCCATTTTGATTTCCGGCTTCAAAGAACCGTGAAAGTCAGTACCACCAGTCATCAATAATTCGTGTCTATTTGCCATATCTGCCAACTGGGAAATAATATACGGCGAGTGTTCAGGATAATAAACTTCAATTCCCCTTAGACCCATTTTTTTTAAAATAATGATAAGATCCTCTATCTCAGCGACATCCCTGGGATTAAGAAGAAAAGGATGCGCTATAACAGGGATGCCTTCCGCTCCGAGTATAACTTCAATTGCCCTGGAGCAGTCAATACGATATTTATCTAAATATGCCGGTCTGCCTTTTCCAAGGTATTTATCGAAGGCCTCGCTAATTGATTCAACATAACCCTTTTTTACCATAAGCCTCGCAATATGCGGCCTCCCTAATTGAGCGTCGCCGACCTCGCTCAACAATTCACTCATTGAAAGATCAATCCCGAGGCTGTTAAGACGATCAATGATTCCCGGATTTCGGTTCTTTCGGGCTTCTTGAAGTATGGCAAGAGTCTTATTCAAGAGAGGATCATCAATTTTGATATGATATCCCAGGATGTGGAAACTTCCTGAATATGGAAAAGATGGGAGCGGAGATGCACTTATTTCGACACCGGTTAAAAATTTTAATGAAGGAGGGATGCCAATACTAAGGGCTTCCTTAGAACCATTTACGGTATCATGATCTGTAATAGCTATTGCAGCTAAATTAAGATTCTGGGCTAAGGCAAGAATTTCGGATGGAGAAAGAGTCCCGTCAGATGCGTTCGAATGAATATGAAGGTCAATCCCTACATTATTCTTATATTCCAAGGGCTTTTTCTAAAGCCTCCTCTGTTGTTTTACATTCTATGCATTGGGTGGTAACCGGCCTTGCTTTAAGCCTCTTAATAGAAATATCTTCACCGCATTTCTCGCAAATACCAAACGTATTGTTTTCAATGCGTTCAAGGGCTTTCTTAATCTTCTTTATAAGCTTACTTTCTCTATCCCTGATTCTGAGCATAAAATTGCGGTCCGATTCAAGTGAAGCGCGATCTGTTGGATCAGGAAAATTTTCTTTCGGATCAGTCATTCCCGAAACCGTATCATCCGCCTTACTCAAAAGATCTTCCAAACTATTTGTCAATAGCTCTTTAAAATATTCAATGTCATTCTTTTTCATGTTAAACCCTTGAATAAAAAATCTGAAATTTCTTTTTTTAAAAAATTAAAAAGGAACGATTAACATAATTAAATTATAAAGTAAAGTTTAAAGTTCTATATAGTCAGGGTCACGTCATTTAAGCTGATAACCTGCTGACTTAACTAGAATTGTTTACTTGTGGAATTTTCTATAAATTCGAAGCACGAAACACGAAATCCGAAACCCTGGCCCAGACCGTGTCTACAGATTAGTAGACTGATTCCCTGGCTTAAACCGTAAAGTGCGGTACATACCAGGGCAGGATAGCACGTAGCACCAGGGCG
>JAHIKR010000308.1 GCA_018897415.1 Pseudomonadota bacterium | reverse complement strand
TCCTGAGTTAGAGAATTCAGATTTTGCCGGGGATGCGAAATCTATCTGCAAGTTCTGCAGAGATCATATTTATTTAGGTAAAAATCTTGTGAATCTATCCAAGAGAGACAAGGGTTTTGTTGAAAACAAAAGACTCGCTATAACCACCCATGATGCGGATATAAAAGGAATGGACAAACTGCTTGAGCCGATCTTTGGTGAATACCAGGTTGCCTTTGTCAGTGGAGGCATGAAGGATTTGGCAAGATCCGGCCAACTTTTGAAATACTGGGACATTTTTATCGATCCGGATGGTGTTGTGGCCAGGGATGTGACCGCACGGTTTATCAACGGTTATGTGCCTCTTTCCAGAGATGAAGATCTTTATGATGAAAGAATACTTGAAGGTGAAAAGAGTGAAAAGAAAAAGGAAGAACTCATTGAACAGATAGGGGAAAATATTCCTAAGACATTTGAGCATATAGCCAACAAAGCTTTGAACCCAAAGAAAAGTGGGAATGGGTATTGCGGAATTCAGGCGCTTGGAATCCTGAAAGCAGATGTTGATCAACTGGGTCTTCTCATGTCCTGCGGTTTAAAGAAGGAACAGTTTACAATCTCCCGGCTTGCGACTCTAAGCCGGCAATTGAATTTCTACTTTGCCGTTTACCTGCCGCATCTTTTAAAAACCGACCCCAGCTTTAAGGATACCTATACAGTGTTTGCTGGCGGAGACGACCTGTTTCTTATTGGGCCTTGGAACCGGATCATCGAACTATCTATCCTATTGCACAAGACCTTCGCAGATTATGTATGTCATAATGAAGAAGTTCATTTTTCAGCGGGGATCAGCATTCATAAACCGCACACTCCGCTGGACAAACTCTCTGATGCCGCGGAGACTGCTATTGAAAAATCAAAGGACGAGGGAAGAAACAGGGTAACCCTCTTTTCTGAGACGGTAGATTGGGATGAATTAAAGAAATTAACTGAAATCAAAGATACTTTGCAGACATGGCGTGACAATGAGCTGATAAACAATGCTATGATATACCGTTTGAATGATTTCATTACCATGGCTGAATTGGAAAAGCAGATAATAACGGACAAGGAGGAAATTTATCTTGATGATATGGAATGTTTGAAATGGCGCGCACTGTTCAGTTACACAACAGCGCGTAATGTGGGAAAAGGATTAAAGGGAGAAGAAAAAAATAAAATGATAAGTAAATTCTCGAAAGTAGCGGCATGGCTTGAGGAATATGGAAGCAAGCTTAAAATAGCTCTCTGGGATGTCATATACAACTATAGGTGAGGAGGAATAAAGATGGACAGCTTTTTTTATAAGGATAAAGAGAAGCGGATATTAAAACCAACGCTGTTTTCGGATACTGCCGAAGAATTGTCAGGTAAAATTTACAACTCCGGTTTACAGAAGAAAAAAGATGGAAAACCTGAACTGAAGCTTAATAAAAGAACACAACTACGAAAGTTTTACGATGAGGTAATTCGCCTTAATTCTCTTGCTAATAGTAAAGCCAATCCTGAAGCATGGGACAACATTCTACCTTACGTAAATATGCTGATTGCAAAGGCGGTCTATGCGGAAGGCAGAGGTAACGTGACGAAGGATTTTACTGATTTTATGAAGGAATCTATAAGAGAGATTAGAGATTCAAAAGATCTGCTTGTTTTTGCAAATTTTTTTGAAGCCTTTATGGGTTTTTATAGAAAATACGGGGCCTAATGGGAGGGGATAAATATGCAGTTACAACTATTAGATATCAGAGAAATAAAGGGAAAGATAATATTGAGAAGCGGCCTCCATATCGGCGCTGGCGATACGGATATGCATATCGGTGGAATTGACAACACTGTTGTCAGACATCCTCACACACAGGAACCTTACGTCCCGGGATCGTCTCTCAAGGGAAAGGTAAGATCGCTGTTAGAAATGAAAAGTGGTTTGATGCCAAAAACTAAGGGTGCACCATTACAGGCAAAACACTTGCACTTGGATAATTTGGAAAGTGAACAGAAAGAAGAATGTCTTAAGATTCTAAAACTGTTCGGTTCAAGCGGAGCGGATGCTGAAGAAATAGCAGAATTTGGCCCTACAAGGCTGTCGTTTGCCGACTGCCCATTGAGCGAAAAATCGCGGGAAAATGCCAAGGAAGAGAGGTTTAGCCTTTTTGAAATTAAATCTGAAACCGCAATAGACCGCATCAGCGGCACTGCTAAGTCTGGCTCCCTTAGATTTATCGAAAGAGTTCCGGCAGACACGGAATTTGATTTTACCGTCTGCCTTAAAATGCTGGGTAAAGAGGATGATGAGCTCTTCGATTACCTTCTTCTCGGCCTGAAGCTTTTGACAATGGATGCTCTGGGCGGAAGCGGGAGCCGAGGGTATGGAAAAATAGAGTTTGATTTTGATGATGAAGACATAAAGAAGAGGTTTGAGAACGTTAAACCATTTGATAACGGAGGGAAAGAGTTGTGAAGCTCTATGAAATAATACTCAAACCCATGTCCGGATTCGGAACGTCCCTGAAAGGCGATTCGCTTTTTGGTCATTTTTGCTGGCAGGCGGCATACGATCCCTCCCTGCTCAACGGCGGCCTCAATAAATGGATTTCTTGCTATGGAGAAAAGCCGTTTGTTGTGTTTTCGTCAGCCTGGCCAAAAATTGAGGACAACGGAAAATTCTTTTACGCCTTTAAAAGGCCGGATATGCCCATTTCTTTTCTTTTTCCAACATCGAAGAAGAATAAAAAAGAAACAATCGAACAGCTTAAGGAAAACAAGAAAAAGAAATGGATGAAAGTGGACGAAAGCCTGTCTTTAGACTTGGATTCTGTTGAATATTTGACAAACAAGGATATCGTGGAAAAGGCGTACAAGCAGGCGACCGATGATACAAGGAGAATGATGAAGGGAAAACGACATTATGAGTTTTGTTTTGAATTCATTCAACAGCACAATACGATCAACCGCATAACCATGACAACCGGTGAAGGGATGTTTGCCCCATTTGCAGAGACAAATTTTTTCTATTATCCTGAAACGGAACTGGCAGTTTTTGTATTGATAAATGAGGAAGCAACAGACATTGAAAAAATCTGCACAGCCTTGGAGAATATAGGCAAATTTGGCTTTGGCAGAGATGCTTCAACAGGCTGCGGCCGGTTTGAACTTGGTGAGCATGATGAACTTGCTTTGCCTTCCGTTGAATCTCCTAATGCCTGCTATGTCTTGGGGCCGGTTGTGCCTGAGAAAGGTCTGTTTTCCGACCATTACTTTACACCCTTTGTTCGTTTCGGAAAACACGGAGATGTTCTTGCAACATCTGAAAACCCCTTCAAAAACCCCGTGGTGATGGCTGACGAAGGAGCGGTGTTTATTCCAAAGAATAACGATGTTTTTAAAAAAGCATACATTGGCAGAGCTGTGTTAAACAGTTCCAAGATCAAGGAGCATACAGTTGTCCATCAGGGCTATGCCCCTTATCTTCCATTCAGACTGGAGATGAAACATGAAAGGACCAATTAGATTTTATATTCAAACGATCTCACCCATTCATGTAGGCTGTGATGAGTTTTACGAGCCGACCGGTTTTGTTCTGGATGAGAATGCCCGGCAAATGATAGTATTTGATCCTCTTTCTTTCATTTCGCAAATGGAGGATGCCGACAAAGCCGAATTTTCGCAAATTTGCGCAAAGGGCACCATCGCCTCGATTCTGGAGATATATAAATTTATGCAGAACAAGACATCCGAGGGGCGGGTGATTGATGTATGTCCCGATTTTCTTAGACATTACAAACAGACGCTTTCCCTCCCAATGCGAAATCAAAGAGAGATTCAACAGAATTTGAACAGTTTTGCCATTCCACGCACCGCCTTTCGCAGTATTGACAAGCGGCCTTATATCCCCGGTTCTGCCATCAAGGGGGCTTTGCGCACTGCGTACCTGAATTTGATGGAGAGTAAAAAGAAACTCTCGGAAAAAGGAAAAGAGATCAATGCGAGGAATTTGGAGCGGCGTCTCATGGAATACGATGATATTCCCACAGATCCCTTTCGCATGGTCAAGGTCTCTGACTTTATGCCTGTTGGCGAGACACGGACACGGATTGTCTATGGGGTAAATAAAAAGAAGGAACCGTCTGATCGTGAGGCAAGGGGTTTGCCCCTAATATTTGAGGTGGTCATACCTGGTTCTGTCTTTGTGGGAACGGTCACCGCTGACACTCCCCTTCCGGGGTCGGGCATAAGGCAGTCTATTTCTATGGAAAGACTTTTGGATAGCTCCACGTCATTTTACACAAGTGAGAAGGAGCGGGAAGAAAAAGAATTGGCAAACATTGGAGTTGAGGCTATTTCCGATAATGGAAGATTACAGGATCAGAAAAACTCTTTTCTGGCGCGTGTCGGGCGACACTCCGGCGCGGAATCGGTGACCATTGAAGGACACCGTGATATCTTCATCATGGGAAAAAGGGGAGAGAAAAAGCATCTCAATCATACAACCACTTTATGGCTTACTTCGGAAACACGAAAACCGGCATCAGGAAATAACCTTCAGCCTTTCGGATGGGTTCGGCTAAACAGATTAACGGATGACCTGTCAGAAGACTTTCAAATCAAAGAACGGGAATGGCTGGAAAAAGAAAACAAGCATCAGGAAACACGTCGAGCGGAGGCCAAAAGAAAAGCTGAATTAATAAGGCAGGCCGACGAAGAGACAAACAATCTAGAGCTTGAAGCAGAAGAAAGACGCAAAGAAAAGGAACGAAAAAAGGCAGAGCTTGAGGCCATGT